>CAZRVL010000014.1:38092-39022 GCA_964603455.1 uncultured Lachnospiraceae bacterium | reverse complement strand
TGGTCATCGAGCGGTTGGTCGAATAGGGCTTTCCGTTCGAGATCGAGGTGTCCTCTTCTGCCCACGAGCGAAGTATCAGCTCGCCGTTCTCGGTCTTTACATTGCGCTCGGTCTCAGAATTGTACATATCCGAATGTACCATCTGATCGCGCTGCACCCACTTTGAGTGGTCGTAAAGCGCATCGCCCTCGCTGTCGAATTCGTCATTCCATACCAGCGTCATCTCGGAATATCTCTCGGAGACGAGCGGTACGGTATCAAATTTCTTCGAAAGCGTATAATCAGATTTATAATCCTTGTTATCTGTAAGCGAGGAAATAAATTCGGTTGCCGCTCCAGAAGCCGAGACATAGTGTCCTCCGGAGATAACGAGATCGTTTCCGTCAAAGCCGATCTTACCTTCGTCAAGCTCACCGGCGATCTCTATTCTTATGTTGTTTTCGGTTGCTTCGTCAACTATCGCAATTTCAAAGCCGGTCTGCTCCAACACAGCCGCCACAAGCTTCTTTGCAGCGTTTATCATATCGACCGTTGCATCCTTGCCGAGAAGTATCGAATATTCTCGTATGTTCTTTCCGTTTAAAGTTATCATTTTATAGTCCTTTCTGTAAATAAAATCATTATTATTTTCACCGCCGAAAAGCGAATCGGTGTATTCCTTCAGCTTTTCGAACGCACTGAGAGCGGATTCCTCACTGCATCCTGCCGCAACTATCTTAGAACCGTCAACTCTAAGTGTCCAGTCGTTATTGCAGTTTTCGCGGTATGCCTTCAGCTCATCCGTCACATTTTTGCCTTCGCCGTATTCGGTGCATATATATATTCCGCCCGACCTATCCGATTCTTTGGTGCATATCGGTATATCAAAGCCGCTTTTTTCGGCTACAAGAGCCTTCAATTCATTCGCATAGGCTTTTATATCCTCGGAAG
>CAZRVL010000014.1:0-38082 GCA_964603455.1 uncultured Lachnospiraceae bacterium | reverse complement strand
ATATGGCATATTCGCCCGCGCTGACACCGTTTATCATCTCCGCTTCGTATTCGCGGCGCGAAACGTATTCAAAATTCTCAAGGTCACTTGCATCTATGTTCGGCAAAACTCTTGTCAGGAAAAATTCCGCCGCTCTCGAAGTAGCATCCGCAGAACCGCCGACTATCACGAGCTTGGAATCCTTCATTTGGATAACAAAATCGTTCATATAATTTCCGCGATAATCTGTAAGCACCTTAAGCGCGTCTATTGATGCCGTGCGGTTAGTATCGCCAATGAGTATCTCAACATTTCCGTTCGGCACTTCCTCATCGCGGTTTACCCAGTCGGTAGTGATCGAAGAAAGTCCGAGCTTATTTCGAATAGACAATGCCGCATCCGTCACCGATTTATCACACACATCCGGACGTATCAGAGAATACTGCGAGAACAATGCTATCTGCTCTGCCGTAGGTTCTTTTATCTCGACTTGACTTAGATCTTTTTCAACGCTGCTCTCACAAGAATTGAGCAGCAATGCCGAAAGCAGCAATGCGAATAAAAATTTCTTCATAGTATTTTCCTTCCAAAGTTATTTTATTAGTTCGATTATCTTTGCGCAGTCATTTTCGGCGAGAGCTTCAAGCTCGTTTGCACGTGCTCTGATCCGTTCACAAATTTCGGTATCGCAAAGCAATTCCTCTGCCGATCTTAACAGCTCACCGTCCGAGAGCGTCCGAACATCAAGACATCTGCCCTCTCCAAGATATTCCATGAATGCTCCGATCTTCGGGTCATAAGAGATTCCTACCATCGGCACGCCCATATGCGCTGCGAATATCAGCATATGAAGCCGCATTCCTATCGCAAGCTCAGCACCTTCGAGCAATCCGCAAAGCTCTGCCGCCGTCAAAGCGGATACGATTTTTCCATGCCCGACTCTTGCATACAGCTCATTTGTCACTGCAAGATCCTTCTCAGGGTGCATCGGAATGAATATCGGCATAAGCCCTTTTTCTTCAGCGAGTGCCGCTATATCTGCCGCCATGAAGTCCATGAGCTTCGGAGACGAACATTCTCCGAAATTATTTCCTTCTTTTATCGAAATAAGAAAATATTTTTTGTCTATTCCTTCGCGGCGTTTTATATGGGCTGTCCATTCCTTAGAAGCCGGTTCGAGCAAGAATGCCGGATCGGCTGTGACATTCGCATTTTCTATTCCGAGACTTTCGGCAAGAAGCTTGGAGCCTTTTTCTCTGAAGCTGACATAATCGGCTTTTTTTACTATTTCGGCTGCCATTTTTCGGCTACTTTCAGAGCCGAGCGGTCCGAGTCCGTTCGAAAAGAGCATGAGCTTCAGACCGAATCTTTTTGCAATGCGCATTATGGTCACGTAATAATATAAGCTCTTTCGGCTCGTGCCGTCCTGTAAAAGACTTCCACCTCCGGATATTAAAAGCTTCGCACTGCGCATTTCACGCATCACAGCCGGGATATTGAAGCGGTTCACACAGCGCACGAGCGAGATCTCCGAGGTCTTTTTCGGAGAATTCGAAAGTACAGTGATCCTTGCCTCAGGAAGATATTCCTTTATGCCGCAGATCATCGAGGAGAGCAGCGAATCGTCCCCCATGTTGTCAAAGCCATAGTATCCGGAGATTATTATGTCTCCGTGCTTATAGCGTGCATACGGGGTCATTTTTTTATATGCCGCCATATAATCATCGGTCATTTTCGCGACCGAATAGCCCTCTTCGACTCTTTTCCTTCCGAAGCGTCCGAGGGCTGTACGCTCTTCTTGCGGCATTGAATATATTTTTCGTATATCCGCGATCATATCATCGGCACACGGAAACCTTTCGCCGCGGCAGCAGAAGTTCGAGGACTCTGCAAGCGCAAAATTATTCTCTCCGAGCACACCGATATAGCCCTGCGCTCCTGCGAGGATTATCGGTTTTTCGATACTCATAGCTTCAAGTGCGGCACGAGAAACGCCCACAAAGCAGTCACAGCACGAAATAAGCTCTGCGACATCTGTTCTTGCTCCGGTAAGTCTTATAAGTTCGCGTCCGACAAGTCTATTGACTTTTTTTGCACGTTCGGTCAGCTGATCGAATGCGCTTCCGCCGCCAACTATAAGTATTTCAAGTGTAGGTATCTCGGCTGCCAGTCTTTCAGCCGCATCGCACAGCAAAAAGCCCGGAAGTGCGGCTTCGGTATCTATCCGACTGACATAGATCACTCTGAATCTATCGTCCGAAAGCTCAAATTCACGTTTTTGTACAGTATTTTCAATGCTTTTTGAAAAATGATCAGTGTCAATACCGTTTATCGTCAAAGAGATATTGTCGGACGGATATTTATAATTATCTATAAGATACTGCTTTATGTCACAGCTCACGGCAACGGCACGCTCACCCCAGTCAGTCGCGAAGGTGAGTATTGGATCGACCTTAAACACTCCGTGAGTCGAGGTTACAAAGCGGAAATGCAGTCTTTTTGCAAGCATTCCGCAGATGAATGCAGGTATGCGCGCATGTGCGTGAACAATATCGAATTTTTCAGCTGTTATGAGCTTTTTCAGCCCCACATAGCTTTTTATCAGTGAGGCAGGAGATTTCGTATTCAGCGGCAGTCTTATGTGTTTTATGTTATACTCTGCGAGAGTTTTCTCATAAACACCGCCGTTTGAAGCGACCGTCACCTCAACACCGCGCCGACTCAGCTCTTTGCAAAGCTCGACCACGTGCGTCTCGGCCCCGCCGATCTCAAGTCCCATCAGTGTCATTAAAATTTTCATATTTTTATCCACAAACTTTATTTTGGAAAAATATCCGTATTAATTTTACCACATTTTTCTTCAGATGTCAATCATATTGATAAATTTTTTTCGAGAACTTATATTTCGACAGTATCTGCGCCCGGCATGGTGTAAAATATTATCGGAACAAAATAATGTACAAGGAAACTTTCTGAAAAATGAAAGTCATGGTAATAAAATGAGTGAGGAACAGATAAAAATATGTCCGGTATGCAGCTCGGAATTTTTAAATGAGCCGCATTGTCCCGAATGCTACCGCACCTTCGCGGATGAATTTAAAAGAGCTTTATCGGCTCTCTACGGAGCTCCAAAGCACCGCGGCAATATGCCGAACAGGATCGTACTTCAAGTCGAATGTGAGCAACGTATCGCAAAGCTCAAGTTAGAATTGGCTTCTGCGGTAAAAAAAGAGGATTTCGAACGCGCCTGCACACTTCGTGACGCTATACGAAAATTGGAGGAAGAAAATGGCATGGTTTGACACGGTTGGCAAGGACAGCGATGTGGTTCTTGCCTCAAGGCTGACTGTAACACGGAATATCGAAAATTATCCGTTCGATCTCGCCGAAAGCATACCCGCAATCCCATTCGAACGCCGAAATATGCTGCTCGAAGACATATGTGAGCTTTTGAGCAGCGAGGGATATTCTTCGGTCGGGCTGTCCTCTCTGGACTATTCGGCAATCAAGGCTCTCGAAAAAAAGCAGTTTCTTGATCATGGCTTTTCGGATGAATCAAAGAGCGAAAAGGGCACGAACGGGATACTTATGCTTGATGAAGCGAACAGCCGCTCGGCTATGCTTTTCGGACACGATCAGATACGACTGCGTATACTGGCTCCGGGCAGTTCGCTTGATGAAGCATACGAAATGATATATGCGATAGAGCGGCATTTGGACAGGAATTTTGATCTCGCATATTCAAAGGAATACGGCTATCTTACATCCGACCCGAAAAGGCTCGGAACGGCGGCGGAATTTTCGCTCATGCTGCATCTTCCGGCGATGAAGAGCCTGGAGACTCATTTATTCGGCATAGAGGTGAAAAAGCATATCGGAGATATATTTTTTCTGACCGCGTTGCCCTTTCCAGGGATAAGCGAAGCCGAGCAGCTTGAACGCTTGAGCTTTGCAGCTGAAAAAATAATCGTCTCCGAGCGTGCCGCCAGAACAGTACTTCGACACGACAGCACGAAATTATGTGACCGCGTGATGCGCGCCTTCGGGATTCTCTCGAATGCTTATATAATGAGCGAGGACGAGCTTTTTGCACTTTGGAGCGATATACGCCTGGGCTCGATAATGGGACTTTGCGAGCTTCAATCGCCCGAAGAGTTAGGCTCTATCTTGATGTCGGCACTCATATGTCCGACCGAAAATGAAATTCCGGATGAAGCGCGTGCGGCTTTGATAAAGCGAAGATTGAGGATACACGAGCTGAATGCCTGAAAGGAATTTGATATGCCGAATAATTTTACCGTAAAAGCCACTCACGCGCTCGGCTTTTCACAAAATGCTGCGTCAGGCTTCGGACACACTTATATCGGAAGCGAACATCTTCTGCTGGCACTTGCGAGCGAAAGCGAGAGCGGAGCTTCAAAGCTGCTCGAAGCGCGTAAGATAACCCCCGAAAAGCTCCGCCGTGCAATATCAGAGCGGATAGGTCAGGGGGAAAAGACTCATCTGACCGCCGAGGATATGACTCCGCGACTTAGACAGATAATCGAAAATTCTGTACGATATGCCGATTCGTCAACTGTTGGGACTGAGCATTTGCTTTTATCTCTGCTCAACGAAAGTGACAGCATAGCCATTATTCTGCTCGAAGAGCTCGGAACATCGCAAAGTGAGCTTTTATGCGACACAGAGCGTTATATCGGCTCGATGGAGATCGGCTTTAAGGAGAATGACAAAAAGCTGCACAGATCTGCACCGGTAAAGCTGCACGATGCGCCTGCGCTGACTCAATACGGGCGAGATATGACCGCGTTGGCGCGAGAGGGAAAATTAGACCCGATAATCGGTCGTGATGCTGAGACCGAGCGTGTGATACAGATACTCTCCCGAAGAACCAAAAACAATCCCTGTCTGATCGGTGAGCCTGGAGTCGGAAAGACTGCGGTCGTTGAAGGCCTTGCCGAACGGATCGCAAGCGGAAGCATTCCTGAAACTCTCGCGGGACGGTGTATAATAATACTCGACATCCCATCGATGATAGCCGGCGCGAAATACCGCGGTGAATTTGAGGAGCGAATGAAATCGGTTATGAACGAGGTGGCGAAGAACCGCTCGGTCATATTGTTCATCGACGAGCTGCACACACTGATCGGAGCCGGGGCGGCAGAGGGCGCGGTCGATGCGGCAAATATCCTAAAGCCGGCTTTGGCACGCGGCGAGCTGCAAATGATCGGTGCAACGACCATAGAAGAATTTCGCGCTCACATCGAAAAGGATGCCGCACTCGAACGAAGATTTCAGCCGGTCACAGTCGGTGAACCATCAGCCGAGGAAGCACTTGAAATATTGAGAGGACTGAGGAGAAGATATGAAACGCACCATCATGTAAGGATCACGGATGAAGCACTTGAAGCCGCGGTAAAGCTGTCAGTTCGCTATCTCGGCGATAGATTCCTTCCCGACAAGGCTATCGACCTTATCGATGAAGCGGCATCGAAAAAGCACATCAGCGCATTCAGCTCTCCCGAACTTAAACGAGCGAGTGAAAGACTGCGTTCACTTTCAGCTGACAAAGAAAAGGCAATACGTTCACAGGATTTCGAAGGAGCGGCAAGGCTTCGCGATGAAGAAAAAAAGCTAAAGCTCGAAGAAACACGCTTAAGAGCTGATCTTTCATCGACCGGGATGAAGCTTTCGATAGGTGAGGAAGATATTGCGGATATTCTGACCGCATGGGCAGGAATACCGATAAAGAAACTGCAAAATGAGGAGAGCGAACGGCTTAAAGAGCTTGAAGAACTTCTAAAAAAGCGTGTGATAGGTCAGGATGAGGCAGTATACGCTGTTGCGCAGTCGATACGGCGAAGCCGTGTCGGGCTTCGCGATCCTGCTCGCCCTATAGGCTCATTTTTGTTCATAGGACCTACCGGTGTCGGAAAGACCGAGCTTGCCAAGGCACTTGCCGAAACTATGTTCGGTGACGAAAATTCGATGATACGGATAGATATGTCGGAATTTATGGAAAAGCATTCGGTTTCAAAGCTGATAGGATCGCCGCCCGGCTATGTCGGTTACGGTGACGGCGGTCAGCTGACGGCAAAGGTACGGCAAAGACCATATTCGGTCGTGCTTTTCGATGAGATCGAAAAAGCGCATTCGGATGTGTTCGATCTTCTTTTGCAGATATTGGAGGATGGTATATTGACCGATTCTGAGGGGCGAAAAGCAAATTTTTCAAATGCTGTCGTTATTATGACCTCGAATGTCGGTGCAAAGGCTATACTCGATCCAAAGCCGCTCGGCTTTACTTCATCGGGAGGAGCCACACTTTCGGATGCGCTGAAAGAGACTTTTAAACCCGAATTTTTGAATCGTATAGACGAGATAATAACCTTCAAACCGCTATCACAAGAAAGCAAGGTAAAGATCGTTGCGGCAATGCTCGAAAAAATAAAAGAACGGATATACACTCTCGGCTGTGAGGCAGAGTTTTCGCCCGAGCTTGCGGATTGGTTGGCAAGTGAAGGCTGTGACGTGCAAAGCGGTGCGCGTCCGCTAAGGCGAATGATCACAAGGAAATTGGAGGACAGCTTTGCAAGGGGAATGCTGAACGGTGAATTTTCAAGCGGCGACCGACTTTATGCCCTGCCGGAAAATGGCGAGATAATATGGAAAAAGACGAATTAACAATTAGTCATCCCTCTGTTCACAAATTGTTTCAGAAACTTATTGCCGAGTTCACATTAAAAAGGTACAATATTATAGGAACAATTTTGGATGTGCCGCTGTAAAAGCGCATACCATATCTGATACGGAGGAATATAAAATGGCATTTTCTATTGATAACCTGAAGAACAGTCTCTCGAACGTTGCAAAAAAGACCGGCGAGATCGCCGAGAAGGCAGTAAAAAAAGGCAGTGAGGTCGCTGAAATAGCGGTAAAGAAGGGCGGAGAGGTCGCCGAGATCGCAAAGCTCAACATATCGCTCAAGGAAAAGGAATCCGAGCTCAAGAAGCTGTTCTTCGAGCTTGGAAAGCTCACATACGCAAAGGCTTCTGCCGATGAGATCGCTGCGAAGATCGTTGATATTGACGACAAAAAGGCTGAGATCGACTCACTCAAGCTCGACATTATGGCTGCAAACGGCAAGACTGTATGTAAATGCGGAAAAGAGATCGATCTCGATGATGATTTCTGCAAATACTGCGGTGCAAAGGTCGAAAAGTCGGTCGAAAGCTCCGAACCCGAAGCAAATGAAGCTGCTCCGATAAAAGACGCAGAGGATACTGTCGCAGTTAAGCAGCTCACTCCTACCGAGTTTGTCGATACCTTCGAAAACGTAATGGTAAAGTACGGCTTCAAGAAGTAATTTTAAATATTAAATGTTCTCCCACACCTGATTATTGAAGTATGGGAGAACATTCTTTATTCGTACATCTCGCAGTTTATTATCCTGATGCCCATCTCGCGCAGCTCAGAGATGCTTTCTTTCTGTGCGTTCTCAGAGATAATGCAGTCGAGCGATGCCGCAGCAGAAACTGAAAAGAGCGAATCCTTTCCTATCCTATCGGCAGGATAAAGACCGATGACCTTTTTTGATGCATTTATAAGCTCCGAATAGAATTGTATGTGTGTGCTGTCCTTTACCGATATGCCAAAATCAAAGCTGATACCATCGGTACATATGAAGCATTTGTCGAATCTGAGTTTTTTTATCATATCGACCGCAAAGCCGTCAAAGCAGCCGCCTTGACTGTCTATCTCTCCTCCGAGCAACATGACATTCCTCGCAAGCTTTCTACGCAAAAGCTCAGCCGCCGCAGGTGAATTTGTCGCAGCTCGAATATTCATCCCATCGGTTATCTCGCGCACCAATTCAATTCCCTCGGCAGTATGATCGATAAAGACAAAATCTCCGTCCGAAATGAGCGACACGGCATATTTTGCACGCTCGGATGGCGATGACCTCGCCACTGTTCCGAGCTCTGCCTGTCTCAAGGATATTGCACCGCCGTGAGTGCGTTTTAAAAGTCCCTTTTCTTCGAGTATCCTGAGGTCACGCTTTGCGCTGTCATAGCTTATGGAAAATTTTCTTTGTATCAGCGATGTGTTTATACTTCCCCGCTCGTCAAGAAGCTTTAATATTTCACGATGCCGTTCCTCAATAAACATGATCTCCTCCTGTAAAGAATATATTTACATTACCATTATATCACATTTATTAACGTTTGTCAATAGAAAATCGTGAAGACAAAGAAAAGCAATGTCAGTCAAACGACTGACATTGCTTTTTTATATTATTTTACAGTAAGAACGACCTTGCCAACGTTTTCGCCACGCTGGAGAATAGCGTGAGCTTCTTCAGCCTGCTGTATCGGAAGTACCTTGTAGATGGAAGGCTTCATGAGACCCTCTTCGACCTTGCACCATACGTTATCGACGAGCATTTTAAGCAGCTCTGCCTTAAACTCGGGTGTACGCGAACGAAGAGTAGAACCGATGACTCTGACATTGCGAACATAGATGTTCTTAAGATCGATCTCGGTGAAGCGTCCTGCAAGTGCTGCGATCATTATCCATCTTGCACCATGTGCGAGATACTGCAAGCATTCGCCCATGTAATCTCCGCCGAGGCAGTCGATCGCAACATCTACCGGAGTGCCGGCTTCGAGCTGTGCCTTAAGGACATCGTGGATGCTCTCCTTGGAGGTGTTTACGATAATGTCTGCACCGGTAGCCTTGACCTGCTCTGCCTTTTCGTCATCGAGAACAGTAGTAATAACACGGAGACCGAATGCCTTTGCCATCGGGATAACGACCGATGCAAGACCGGATGCACCTGCGTTCATGAGAAGCGTGTCGCCTGCCTTAGCCTTACCCTCGATGAAGAGGTTGAGATATGCGGTAGCATATGCTTCGGGCATTGCGGCAGCCTCTACAAGGCTTCTTCCCTTCGGAACAGGCATGAGCATATCATACTTGACATTTACATATTCGGCATATCCGCCGCCGCCGAGCAATGCACAGACCTCATCGCCTATCTTCCAGTTTGACTTTTCGGCAGCGACCTTTCCGACCTCTACGATAACACCAGAGATCTCAAGACCCATCCAATCGGGGCAGCCGGGAGGGGGCGGATAATCTCCGTCTCTCTGCATGAGATCAGCACGGTTAAGAGCCGCACAGTGTATTTCTACGAGGACATCTTCATCGCCGACTATCGGATTCGGAACATCGGTCCAGACCAGAGACTTATCGGGGTTTACAAGTATAGCTTTCATAAATTATGACCTTTCCGCTCCTTTTGGAGCTTTATATTTTAAGGTTATTTTTAACCTTTTTTTGATGTATTTATATTATAACATATTGACAGGATTTTGTAAATGTGCTATAATGTTGTTATATTATAAAATCCTGCTGAGTTGTGCTCGGCTGTCGATAGAAAGTGAAGATAATATGCTGAACGAATATACGAAATCATTATGTATGAAGCAGCTCATTTCAAGGAAAAATTCAACAGATCGAGAAACGTTCACCGAGAGTGTTTTTATGAACACGATATGCTTTTGCACAAGCGGGAGCGCACACGTAAGATCCTTCGGAAGTGAGCTCGACATTTCCGAGAATTCGCTTTTTTATATTCCGGAAGGAAGTCGGTGCAGCATAAGTTGGGTGAACGAGAGCGGAAAAATAGAGTATTTTATGCTCCAAGCGATAAACAATTATCCCGAAACTGTCGGAAAAGGCTTTGCATTGCAGCGCGTTGATGAGCTGTCGGACACCGCGACACGTGCAAAAATAGAAAACATCCACTCGCTCCTGTCAACAAAGGATCACACCGATTCAGTAAGAGCAATAGCCGAATACTACAGTCTGTATGCCCTGATACTTCCGCTTTTAAAGCGCAGTGAACCGAGAAATCTGAATCCGGTGTTAAAAACTGCCATAGAATATATAGAAGGACATTTCTGCGAGAATTTCAAGCTGAGCGAGCTGGCAGCATACTGCAATATAAGTACGTCGCGGCTCTCACATATCTTCAGCGAGGAGCTCGGAACGACACCGATAAAGCTGCGTTCAAGCCTTCGAATAGAAAAGGCAGCCGATCTTTTGAGAACGACCGATCACAGCATCTCAAAGATCGCATACGACTGCGGCTTTGAGACCCAAGCCTATTTCACGCAGTGCTTTGAGGCGGCAACAGGTAAGACACCGAATTTATATCGTCAAAGCAGCTCTGCCGCGTTGATCGAAAAGGCATAGCTATTCCTCATATCGTATGCTCTTCATCCATTCACGCGGCGATGTTCCCGCGATCTCTTTAAAGCACCTGTGAAAATGCTCGTCAGAATTATAGCCGACGGCACGTCCAACCTCCGCGACATTTTCGTTTCCGCTGACAAGCAGCTTTTTCGCCTCCGATATGCGCACCTCGTTCAAAAGTCCGCAGAAAGTCTTTCCTGTCTGCTTTGAGACTATGCGGCAGAGATAGCTTTTCGAATATCCGAGATCTCTTGCCGCGGTCTCCAGTGAGGTCTCGCGGTATTTTTCGTGCAGATATGCGAATATTCGCGCCGATGCACCATCCTGTTTTTTATTGTCGAAGCGAGTCTCCGCACTGCTTATATGCTCACGAACCAAAAGGCAAAACAGCTCGGTCAGCCTTGATTCGCTTATTATCCCGAAATAATCGCGGTGGTTCATAAGCTCTTTGTATATACTGAGCATGAGCTGTTCTATCTGCTCATCCTTTCCAGTGCGGAAATTTATATATGCATTTTTACCGCCGCGTATCGCGCTTTGGAAAAATTCCGAAAGAATATCGTCCTCTCTCAGCCATGAGAAAAATGTTCTTTCAAATGTGCTTTTACGGATATAGAACTTGATGATAACGCAGTCATCCGAGAATGCGCTGATATGATGCGGAGTTTCGGAAGCTAACAGATTGACGTCACCGGCACACATTTTCACGGCATACGGCTTATTTTTCGTGTTTATATAGATCGTCCCCTCACCCGAATAGCAATAATTTATTTGAAAGAAATCGTGCGTGTGAAATTCATGCTGATCATATCTGAAATGCCGCGCCACACTTATATTTGAGTTCACATACTGAAAATTGAATCTATACTTTTCGTAATAATAATTCGCAAAGCTCCAGAAATCGCATTCTTCGCCCAGATCATACAGACGTTTGAAGAACTGCTCCATCGGCAACATCTCCCCGAGCCAGTTTCTCATATCGTCTGCCGATTCAAAATATACATTGCGCTCAAAGCTTTCATGCTCTTTTTTGAGCCTTTCAAATTCTTCCTTAAGCTCGTTCATATGATCACATCCTTTATAATACTATTATAACACATTCTGCATTCAAATGTCAAGAGGATAATATAAATCAATTTTAGGAAAATCCGCGTCATTGACATTTAAAGACTTGAGTGATATAATATATACAGTTCAGCAAGACGAAAATGACAAAAACGCAGTCGAATTTCGGTCGAGAACGAATATTTTCATCCAAAAAGGAGAGAGATCATGAAAAAATTCACTAAACTCATCACAACAACGGTCATCGCGGCGGCGATGTTAGCATCAGGCGCATCGGCAGCTATCGGTGATATTAAGGTCAAGACCGGCGGTGTTTCGAAAGCTCCTACACTTGACGGAAAGGTCTCGGTCGAGGAATACGGCAACTGCACTCCGCTCGTTCTCGATGGTTCCGGAGATAACACCGAGGGCACTTGGGCAGGCACTAAGTGGGGTACTCAGAAGTTCACAATTTACTCCGCATGGGATGCGAAGAACCTTTATATCGGAATCACCGTCGAGGGCGATACCACAAACAATCAGGTCGCAAAGGATACTCTCGCAGGCGGATGCCCGTTCGGAGCTACAGACTCCTTCCAGTTAGGCTTCAACCCCGGCGCGATAGTCACCGGACAGCATCCGGTACTCTTCTGCATAGGTCTTACCGAGGGTGAGGCATATGTTCACGCCGATGCATATCGCTCCGAAAAGGACGGCGAACAGGCTGTCACCGATTACACAGGTATCAAGACATATGCCACAAAGTACAGCGAATCTGGCAATAACTACGTATTCGAGGCTGCTATCCCGTGGACTGAGATCTGCGTAAAGGGTGCAGGTCGTTCGGGCGAAGGTGCGAAGGTATTCGACATGACCGGCGAACTTAAGAACATCAAAGAAGGCTATGAGCTTCCATTCCTGTTCGTTTACACCGACAAGGACGCTTCTGGCAACAACATCTACATCCGCTCGGATGCTACTACCGGAGCAAAATGGGTCGCTGAGGAAATGGGCTCGATAGCATTCCAGCTCCAGGCTGCTCCCAAGGCAACTACTACGGCTGCACAGACTGCCGATGCTTCGGCTCTCGCAGTTCTCGCTCTCGCCGCTTCGGCAGGTGTACTCGTTCTTCTAAAGAAGAAGCACTAAGCTTGCAAAATACTTTTTCATTGTTTTTCCGCTCTCAAAAAGAGAGCGGTTTTTTGTTCAAATCTATTGACAAATATTAGATTTTATGTTATAATCATAGCAGAAATATATAATTTATAAGGATGCTTCGTCGAATAAATCATATTTCGGCGAACGATATGGTATTGTTTATGGAAAATCAGATCACCTTCACACTTTTTGCCGATCTTCACTACAAAAAGCGTATGTATGCATCGACTGTCCCCGACATGGAGCAGATAATCGAGCGTGCGCATTCATCAAATTCGGACTTTATCATACACGCAGGAGATCTCTGCAACGACTACAAAGGCTCTGAGGAGCTGATGAAGCTCTGCCTGAAAAACAAATATGAACTGCCATTTTACGGCGTTTACGGAAATCACGAGCTTGAAGGAAAAGACAATTCAATGGAGCTTGTGACCCCGCTGCTCACAAACCGTGAAGTCGTATTCGGCGACAATGACGTTGGGTATTACTATTTCGACAAGAACGGCTTCAGATTCATCTGCCTTGACACGAACTATTCTCTACTCGATGGCGAATGGGTACACAACTTGACGTGCAGCTACGGTCCGCCAACCGGCTCGACCCACACAAATTCGCTCGGTTCGACACAGCTTAAATGGCTCGAAGCTGTGCTGTTTGATGCGCTTAACAATGGACTTAAATGTATAACCGTAAGTCACGCGGAATTTTCGGGACAGATCGGACGCGACCCGTCAGGAGATGCTTTGGCGGTGCGTGAGCTTTTCAAAAAGGTAAATTCGAAGAAAAAGACCGTCATAATGGCGATAAACGGACATTATCATTCGGATCACATAAATCTTCTCAATGGAATAGTTTATCTCGACTGCAACACGGTCAGAAACGGTTTCTGGAGTCCAGCCAAGGAGCATCATTATTCGCCGGATATGACTTTTGATTTCACAGACTATGACTGCGAAGGCATTCCGACCGAAAGCCAAAAGCTGCCGCTCTGCGAGCTTTCTCAGGCTAAGAACACCTGGTTCTTCACAAAGCCGCTCAGTGCGGTCATCCGCCTGTCTGACAGCTTTATTGAGATCGAAGGCTCGAACACCGAATGGATGTACGGTATTCCGAATCCCGAAACTGACATCACAGGAGTTCGAACCTCTATCTCGAGTGCGCGCTGAGAGATATAAACGGCAAATTCACACCGATTGTTAATATTGCATAAACATTTAGTACCCCCCCCCCCCATTTTGTATACAGCAACGTTTTTAAATAAAAGCTATTGACTTCTGCGAAATTTGTGATATAATTATAATATACATTTTTTGATCGACTAAACAACTGCTAATTATTAAATTTTGGAGGCTTATTATGAAACGCAAATTAACTGCAACACTTTTGCTCTTTTCCCTGTTGGCATCTGTTTCCTGTGGTTCGGGAGTCGATGTTCAGAACGAAGTCTCTTCGGATTCGTCTTCTGCCGAAGCAACGACTGCAACCGAAACCAAACAGATAGAGCCGGCTCTTCCCGATGTGAAATACGAAGGCTATGAGTTCCGCGTACTCACAAAAGGTGACACGAACGTACACTGGAAATCGAAGGACATCCAGGCTGATGAAGAGACCGGTGATGTCATCAATGACGCGGTGTACAGGCGAAATCTTGCGGTTGGTGAGCGTTTCGGTATAAAGATAGTTGATATAGCTTCTCCGAACGGAACATGGAATCTGACCGATACACTCAGAGCATCGGTCATGGCAAATTCTGACGATTACGACATGGCGGCAAGCTCTTTCACCGATGTTCCGAAGAAGATGTCCGCCGAAGGTGCTCTGATCGATCTCAATACGATTCCCTACATAGATCTGACGAAGCCGTGGTATGACCAGAACTCTATCGAACAGCTTCAGATCAACGGAAAGAATTTTGCCGTTACAGGCGATATGCTGATAATGGACGATGACGCGACCTTGGCTGTCCTCTTTAACAAGCAGTTAGCCGAGGACTACAAATTGAACGATCTTTATCAGCTTGTCAAGGACGGAAAATGGACTATCGACCTTATGACTAAATACGCTGCCGATGCAGCTGCCGATCTAAACAACAACGGCACGATGGATTATGAAGACCAGTACGGTCTGACCTCCGAGGAGCTGAATACATACGCAAGCATAATCGGCTGCGGGGTTCAGGGCGTTATCCGCAACAAAGACGGCGAATTTGAATTTAACGTACAAAACGAAAGATTCATAGATGCGCTTTCAAAGTCGCTCAAATTGAATCGAAATTATGACTTCACTATCCACTCTGCAAAAGTTACCGGAGTGAATGAAGCTTATGCCGATGTCATCGACCCGGCATTCGTTGCAGGACGCATACTTTTCAACTATGCAGGTCTTGTTCGTGTGTCGCACTTCCGTGCAATGGAGACCGATTTCGGAATCATACCTCAACCAAAGTATGACGAGGCTCAGGAAAAATACTATTCGATGGTAAGTATCGCGTGTGCAAACTGCATAACCGTACCGGCAAGTGCGACTAACCTTGAACGCACGGGTGCAATAATCGAAGCCCTTTCAGCAGAAGGCTATTACAACATAAAGGATGCCTACTACGACAACGTTCTCAAGACAAAAGGAGCGCGTGATGAGGAATCGAGTGAAATGCTCGACATCATATTCGAGAACCGTGTATTCGATATAGGCTATATGTACGACTGGGGCGGTCTGCTCTCATCGCTCTATCAGCTCGAAATCGACGGCAACATCGCTTCGACCATTGATTCGAAATTGCAAGCAGCTAAGACTGCCATGCAGAAGACTATTGACGATTACAACGCATTGGACTGAAATTTTATAACAAAAAAACTCCGCAGCTGCGGAGTTTTTCATTGTAATCATTTATTAATGCTGCACAAATATTTAACGCCCCCCCCAGCTTTTATATGCAACAACGTTTTTGAGGAAACCCTCTTGACTTTTCAATTTTTTGTGATATAATAATATTGTAGATTTTTTATTATGGAGATATATTGGAGATATATTTATGAAACGCAAATCAATTGCAGCTCTTTTGCTCATTTCCCTGTTAGTTTCCGTATCCTGCGGTTCGGATGAAAAAACTCAGACCGATACAACAGCAGATCCATCTTCTGAGACAACGACCACGGAAGATACGGCAAAGCTTGAACCGACACTTCCAAACACAAGATATGACGGTTATGAGTTCCGCGTGCTCACAAAGGGAGTCAACAATGTACACTGGAAGTCAAAAGACATTCAGGCAAACGAAGAGACGGGTGATGTCATAAATGATGCGGTGTACAAACGGAATCTCGCGGTAAACGAACGTTTTGGTATCACTATAGTCGATATAGCTTCGCCTAGCGGAACATGGAATCTGACCGATACACTCAGAGCGTCTGTCATGGCAGGCTCTGATGATTATGACATGGCGGCAAGCGGATTCACAGATTGTCCGGTAAAAATGGCAGCGGAAGGTGGTCTTGTCGATCTCAATACGATACCATACATGGACTTATCGAAGCCGTGGTATGACCAAAACTCTATCGAACAGCTTCAGATCAACGGAAAGAATTTTGCCGTTGCAGGCGATATGCTGATAATGGACGACGACGCGACCTTGGGTGTTCTGTTCAACAAACAGATGGCTGAGGATTATAAGCTCGATGACCTTTATCAGTTGGTAAAGGACGGAAAATGGACTATAGATATAATGACAAAGTATGCTGCCGAAGCCGCCGCAGACCTCAACAACAACGGCAAAATGGACTTTGAAGACCAATACGGCTTAGCATCACAGCCCTCAAACACTTATGCGACTTTAATCGGCTTCGGTGTTCAGTCGGTAACCCGAAGCAATGGAGACGAATTTGAATTTAACGTTCAGACCGAGAAATTTGTGGATGCTCTGACAAAATCGCTCAAAATGAACCGAAACTATGATTTTACGCTTCATGAAAGCAAGATCTCAGGTGTAAATGACATCTACGGCGATGTCATCGACCCGGCATTCACATCCGGCCGTGTACTTTTCAATTATGCAAGTCTCGTTCGCGTATCGCATTTCCGCTCTATGGAGATCGATTTCGGTATAATTCCTCAGCCGAAATTTGACGAGGATCAGGACAATTATTATGCTACCGTAAGCTTAGCTTGTGCCGATTCAATAGTAGTTCCATCAAGTGCTACAAATCTTGAACGTACCGGAGCAATAATAGAGGCTCTTTCTGCCGAGGGCTATTACTGCATGAAGGATGCTTATTACGACAATGTACTCAAAGCCAAGGGAGCGCGTGACGAAGAATCGAGTGAGATGCTCGACATCATATTCGAGAACCGTGTATTTGATCTCGGCTATATGTACGACTGGGGCGGTATCACCGCAGCAATAAACAAGCTCGAAATAGACGGAAATATTGCTTCGACTATTGATTCAAATTTACAAGCAGCTAAGACCGCCATGCAGAAGACTATTGACGATTACAACGCATTAGGCTAAAAGAAAGCTCCGCAGACCGTATCTGCGGAGCTTTTCCTCATCTTACAACAAATATCTGCGGTTTAAATTCGCCCTCTGGCATTTCGGTCTCGAAATATATCGTACCTCTGTCGCTCTCTCCGAGCGGCTGAATCTTTATTCGGACTGTCGAAACTCCGCGAACATCTATATACCATTTGTCTCCATCGAGATAATGATCGGATATGAGTCTTCTGTCAGGCATGGAATATGCGGCTGCGATATTTCCGACAGCCTTCACACAGAGCGTTTCGACTCCCTGCGGAACAGAAAATTCATATTCGCTCGTATGATCCTCCAAAATACTTCTTGTTATGTGACCAAACGCTTCGAATGTCAGTACATTCTCCTTCTTTTCGCACTCGATCTCGGTCATATCATCATTCGAGAAAGTCATGCTGTGTACAAGCTCGACATTTGCTCTGCCTATCATCTTTATATCGGCAAGCGGATATACCTTTCCGTCCGAAAGACAGATCACAGGCTCAACGCCCTTAAGCGGTATGAATTTCACCGAGTCATCTGAATATTCGACCGGCATAGCCTTGACATATCTGACCGTCTCACCGCCAATCTTAAAATTGAACGGGAATATTCCATACGAATCGGTCGGAATATCGAGCGGGATCACAAGCTCACCGTCCTGAAGCGAAAGCTTAAGCTCTGTGTGCTTTTCTGTGAGAATATCCGCATGGATGTGATTATTATAGAAAACGAATCCGCATTCGCCGTCCGAGCGCACGGCAACACGAGCTGTATCGATATCGGCAAGATCAGCAGGTATCTCATCACTCGGAAGATAACACTTCATCGGTGCTAACATTTCTCCGACAGCATCCACAAAACGGTGTATCTCGGCAAGTGCTATGAAGCTCTCGCGTATCTGACCGCAGTCTCCGAGCGGTGACTGGAAATCATACGAGATTATCGGATAATCGCTGCCCGAAGTCGAGCGACACTCCTGGAATGTGACGAGCTTTCCGTTTTCATCGCGGAATACCGGGTTCACGCCGCCGTGATACATATAGTATCCGAGTCCGTTCGCGCCTGAGCCTAATTTGCAGACTGCAAGTGCGGCGATGTCATCGGCATTGAAAAGCGGTCGTCTCTGATATGTATTCTGATTTCCACCACCGAGTTCACAGGTAAGGAACGGATATTTTCCGGCATATTTATCGACAACGACCTCATCGATCTTTCCGAGCATATCCGAGCCGATAAGTCCGTCCTCGCGGATATACGAAAAGAAATAGTTGGGGTTCGGAGCGAGCTTATTGGTATGTCCCTCCCACGGAGCTTCGGGATAGCCGCCGAACATCGGGTTCAGTCCCTCGGGAAGATTTGCACGTCCCCATGCGGTAGCAGTCCAAATCGGTGCCTTGAAGCCTATATCTACAAGGATATTGCGCAGAAGTTCAAGATATTCTGGGCTGTTCGTAAGCTCATTCTCGACCTGGATACCGACTATGTTATTGCTCGTTTTGAGCTGTTCATAGAGCTTCTCAAAAAATCTACGGACATATTTTATATACCGCTCATCGGTGGTTCTCAGCTTATAGCCCTTCTCGACAAGCCAGTCCGGGAAGCCGCCCCAGCGCACCTCTCCGTGTGCCCACGGACCTATACGCAGGAAAAACGGCATTTTGAGATCTTCACAGGTATCGACAAATTTACGAATATCGCATCTACCTGAAAAATTGAAGTTTCCTTCCTCATATTCGTGGTGATTCCAGATGACATACGAAGCGGCAATATCTATTCCGCCCGCCTTCATCTTCATAAGCTCTCTGCGCCAATCGCAGTCGGGAACACGCGAATAGTGTATCTCACCCATTTTGTATATATAAGGCTTTCCATCACGTGCGATATGATCCGGATGAACAGTATATTCATGCCCGGCGGCATTTCCCTGCATCACTACCGAATCGTTTATTTCTTGTTTTGCTGTTAAAAATTCCATATTGCTGATCATGGCTCACGCAAAAGCGTGAGTCATCCTCTCTGCCCCTTTCAGGGCGGAAATTATTTTATTATGCAGACTGTATTTGGCTGCATTGTAAGCCAAAATTCGCCGTTGTCGCTTGCCACATCGGAAACCTTTTCGAAATCCTTTGTCTCATCGAGAACACATATATTTCTCAGAGCGTCATTCGGGAATTTTACCTTGAATGTTCTTGGAGCTGCCGAATCATCATCGGTATAATAGGTTATCATAGTCACGGAATTTCCGTTCTTAACTGCTGCAACCGCGTATACATCCGGAACATCGCATTCAACTGCGCACTGATCACCAAGCTCTGCAAGATCGCTCCAGCTTGAAACAACAGGATAAGTCTTGCGCGGCTTATATGTCACAGGCGAGAATATTCCGTTCATATTCGTATTCATTCGCGCATCGTAGTACATGAGCATATCGACTCTCTGATACTGCGAAGCCGTCATGACCGCCGAAGCGAATGCTGCACCCTTCATGCTGCGCTCAACTTCGAGCGAATACTGCCACTGCTCACCCGAAAAGCTGCGGACATAGTTCCATTCATCGAGTATGCTCTCGGTGTCGGTATAGCCGTATTTATCGAGTATTTCGCGGTGCTTCTGCTCTGCCCACAAAACATCGCCGACTCTGCACGAGTAGATATGCCACGAATAGAAGTCAAGCGGTACATTTTCGGCTTTAAGCTTGGTAAAGAAGCCGTTGAGCCATTGTTCATTGTAGCTGCAGACCGCCGGGCCGCCGATCTTAATATCCGGGAATCTCGCCTTAAGATACTTGGCGGTAACTGCGAAAAGTTCATAGAACTCCTCCGGCGTGCCCATCCAGCATTTCTCATAGAGATCCGGCTCGTTCCATATCTCCCAGTACTTTATGCCCTTTTCAAAGCCATTAGCCCAACCTTCGTTGTAGTGAGCGATTATATGTTCGCAGATTTGCGCCCATTTAAGATTGTCCTTTGGCGGATAGATACCGTATTTTTTTACCCAATGCTCGATCTTATTTCCGAGGCGGTAAAAAGTCTCAGTACCTGCAAGATCCATGCCTTCGAGGTAGAAATCGGTCAATGCGAAGTCATACGAAGCGGGATCGTTCGGGTCTGCATCAAAATTCGGGAAGATATTTCCGACATCGACCGTGTGTTCGCCGCCGTAGCTATAGCATATCGAAGCATCGTGTGTACGTGCATACGGAATACGTGCCGCCTTGTATGCCGGAAGGTTTGTCGAGTCCTGATCGGCATTTTTTGTATAGAGCGGACCGTTGTTGACTGCGTTCATCGGCTTGATCTTTCCAATGAGCTTTTCGGGGTTTATTGTAACTTTCATGTTATCCACCTCAAATAAAATTTATTTTATTGAGGATATTATAACACAAACGCTGTCAATTGTCAATACCGAAATCTACGAAACAATTTCGTAAGCTGTGTTTTTATCATATCGGATAAAGCTGTCTTAACAGTATATACTTTAATGAAGCTTTTTGTCAGCGACAGAATGCGGAATAAGCTCCGGGGGTCGTTCCCGTGACCTTTTTGAATGCCCTTATGAACGTTCCGACCGATTGATAACCGACTTCAAGTGAAACTGCCTGAACGCTTTTTCCGGTCGAGAGCAGCAACCGCGCACGGTCTATGCAGGAAAGCTCGACATATTCCTTTAATGTCATTCCTGTCTCACGCTTGAAATCGGCGGTGAGCTTGGCACGGCTTATCTCAAATTTATCTGCTATCTCATCCGCACCGAGTCCGGGCGAGAGATTGTCGGATATGTATCTGACAACACCGTTCACATATCCTGCGCCGCTTCGAGTTTCGGGAAAAAATCCGACTTTTCTGCAATCCTTGAGTATATCGAGTATCACCCACAAAAGTGCTGTTCTTCTTTCGCGGCTCGAACTGCGCATGAACGGGCGAACATAATACAAAAGCTCATCAAGCGTATCGCGGTCGAGCATCAAAAGAGCGACATTCGATCTGTAAAGCTGCTCTGCACAATCCATAAGGAGCTGATTTCCTTTGAATATCTCCGCCGAAAAATTTATATTGTAGCGTTCGTACACCACCTCATCCGAAGCCTTTATTATATGATATGTTCCGGGAAAATGGAATATCACACATGGGGCATCGGCTTTAACGACATCGCCGTTATTCTTGATCGTCAGCCGCCCGCTGAGTATTATCGACATTTCATAAAATGAATGCTTATGCTCCTGTCCGTCAGTTCCCGAGGTCAATCGGTTGTGATCGCCCCATATAGCTTCGGCGGAATTATCGGTATTCATCGGCAAAGGTCTCCTTTCTTGAGAAAGCTTTCGGCAGGTTCAACAATTGACAGAGCTTTAGACCAACCGTTGGTTATTTCGACAGTAATTCTCCTTTTACATTATACCATATTTATCGCCACTTTACACCATTTAAAGCACAAAATTAACATTTTTTTCACATATTTCTGAAAGAAACTGATTGACAAAAAACGATTTTTGGTTTATAATAATTATTAGTTAGCAAACTATCAATATGTGCGAAAGAGGCTGACCGATCGATTTCGATCGTATTTTTTTCGCGAAAAAGAAAGGTAAGGTACAAAATCCATGACAAAATCCCCCGCAGTAACTCAGGAATTCATCGACATGATGCGTGAAAGAAGGAACGATGAAAATTACAATGCAATGATGCGCATAAACGACATCAGCAAGCTCCATCACGACATCGTACGCAAGAACGCAGAAGATGACGGTATGCCTTCGAGCTACAGACTTCTGCTCTATCATCTCTCAAAGCTTGAACCCGGCGTGACTCAGCTCACTCTCGTAAAGGCTGCAAATCTTAAGCCCCCCACAGTCAGCGTAACTCTTCAGAAGATGGAGGCAGACGGTCTCGTTATCCGCAAATCGAATGAACATGACCTCCGTCAGACCCTCGTATATCTCTCCGACAAGGGTCGTGAGGTAAACGAAAAGATCCGCGCTTCCTTCGTTAGCGGCGATGCGGTGGCTATAGGCGGACTTACAGTCGATGAAAACAAGCAGCTCTGCCAACTTCTCGACAAGATCGCTGACAGTCTCATAGAAGCTCGCTGACACGGCGTTTGAGAAAGGATCTTAGTCAATGAAGCTCGCAAAATATCTAAAGCCTTATTGGATCTTTGCGATCCTCGCCCCCTTGACGATGATCGGAGAGGTCTATATCGACCTTCTACAGCCAAAGCTGATGGCAAAGATCGTAAATGAAGGCGTTATCGGACACGATATTGCTTTAATAATAACCACCGGTATCTTGATGCTCGGACTTGTGGCTGTCGGAGGATGTTTCGGAATCCTTTCGGCTGCATTTGCTTCGAACGCAGCGCAGTCCTTCGGAAACGATCTGCGAAACGATGCGTTTGACAAAGTAATGCACTTGTCATTGCAGCAGACAGACAAATTTACGACAGGTTCGCTCGTTACACGCCTTACAAACGACATAACAGCCGTACAGGATATGGTCGCACAGATACTCCGTATGTTCGTCCGTGCTCCTATGCAGTTCATCGGCGGTATAGTCATGGCTGTGTCAATAAGCCCGAAATTCGGAATAGTTCTGCTTTGTGCGCTTCCGTTACAGCTTTTGCTCATATTCCTCATGCTCAAAAAGGCTACTCCGCTCTACGGACTCGTTCAGACACGTCTCGACAAGGTGAACTCGGTCGTTCAGGAAAATGTCACCGGTGCGCGTGTCGTAAAGGCGTATGTCAAAGAACAGCATGAGATCGGACGCTTCAACAAGGCAAACAACGACTTAAAGGATGTAAACTTAAAGGTTCAAAAGGTCATGGCGACCCTTTCGCCTATCCTTATGCTGATAATGAACGGCTCGGTCATCGCGATACTGCTCGTCGGCGGACGCGAAGTCGAGGACGCTATCGGAGTTATCAACGGAATAAAAGTCGGTGACGTTATGTCGGCTCTCACCTACATAACGCAGATACTTATGTCGATGATGATGGTATCTATGATGTTCCAGTCGCTCACAAGAGCTTCTGCCAGTGCAAAGCGCATAATCGAGATACTCGAATCCGATCCGGTCATCGCAGATGCCGACAATACAGCGGAAAACACAGCTGAGTGCGGCTCGGTATCCTTTGAAAATGTAAGCTTCCGCTATCCGAACTCCGCCGGAAGACCTGTACTCGAAAATGTCGATATTAAGGTCAAGAAGGGTGAGAATATCGCCGTTATCGGTGCTACAGGTTCGGGAAAATCCTCGTTGGTAAATCTTATCCCCCGCTTTTATGATGCCGATTCCGGAGTCGTAAAGGTTGACGGAGTTGACGTAAAGGAATACGAACTCAAGACGCTTCGTCAAAAGATCGCCTTCGTTCTCCAGAAAACCGAATTGTTTTCGGGAACTGTAGCCGACAATATCCGCTGGGGTCGTCCGGATGCTACAGATGAAGAGGTCAAAAAAGCCGCTGAGATCGCTCAGGCAGATGATTTTATTTCAAAATTCTCAGACGGCTACAACACCATGATCGCCGAAAAGGGTGCATCGCTTTCGGGCGGTCAAAAGCAGCGCATTGCCATAGCACGTGCTATAATCCGCAAGCCAGAGGTGCTCATATTCGATGACTCTACCTCCGCACTCGACCTTTCGACCGAGGCAAAGCTCCACAAGGCACTCCGCGAAAATATCACCGGAACAACAGTCATAATGATCGCTCAGCGCATAGCCTCGATAAAGAACTGCGACCGAATAGCGGTGATCGAAAACGGAACGATAATCGCATTTGCTCCGCATGACGAGCTTATGAAGACCTGCGCAACTTATCGTGATATTTACGATTCACAGCAGAGAAACGGAGGCAGTGACAATGGCTGATAATAAAAACGAACGCCCGATAGTTCAAATGCGTCCGGGCGGCGGTCCGGGTCCACGCGGCAGAATGAATGCCGAAAAGCCGAAGGACATGAAGGGCACGCTTTCGAAGCTTGTAAAATACATCGGCAAAAACTCGGTGCTTCTCGTTGCACTTTTAGTGCTTGTCATACTGATAGCACTTCTTAACCTCGCAGGTCCTGCACTTCAGGCTGAGGCGATCAGCGCGATAACTATCGATTATGATAAAGGCACTCATGTTGATTTTGATAAGCTGTATCTTGTAGTCAGCATAATGGCAATTGTCTACATTGCTTCATCTATACTCACATATTTGCAGGGAGTCGCCGCGGCGAAGCTTTCTCAGAACACGGTATCGGTCATGAGAGCAGATCTTTTCGCGAAGATCTCATATCTTCCGATCCGTTACACCGACACTCACCGTCACGGCGATATAATGAGCCGAATGACGAACGATGTCGAAAACATCTCAAACTCGGTATCGCAGTCGATAGCCTCGCTGTTTTCTGCGGTTATAACCCTTATCGGCTCGGCTGTGATGATGCTCATATACAGCCCGATACTTACATTGGTGGCTGTTGTAACGATACCGCTCACGATAATCGTATCGACGAATCTTTCTAAGTTCATGCGCAAATATTTCGTCGCACAGCAGAAGCTTCTCGGTCAGATGAACGGACACATCGAAGAGACCGTCACCGGCTACAAAACTGTAATGGCATATTCGAAGGAAGATTCCTCGATAGACGAATTTAAGAAGATCTCGTCCGAATACCGCAAGGTCGGTATCAAGGCGAACATCTGGGGCGGAATAATGGGTCCCTGCATGAATATGATCGGAAACTTCGGTTATCTGCTAATAGCGGCAGTCGGCGGTTATCTCGCCGCTACCTCCGGACTCGGTATAGATGCTATACAGGCAGTATTGCAGTATTCCAAGCAGTTCACACGCCCGATAAACGAGATAGCAAACCAGTACACACAGATATTGACCGCTATTGCAGGTGCTGAGCGCGTATTCGAGATAATGGAAGCAGGCTCTGAACCGGATGAAGGCAAGAGCGATATAAGACCCGAAGACATCCGCGGAAATATCGATTTCAGCAATATCCGCTTCTCCTACAAGGAAGGTGAGCCGGTATTGAAGGGCTTCGATCTCGATGTCAAGGCAGGTCAGAGGATCGCTATAGTCGGTGCTACAGGTTCGGGAAAGACCACTGTCGTAAATCTGCTGACAAGATTCTACGACATCGACAGCGGAAAGATCACTATCGACGGAACAGATATAATGGATATTCCGAAAAACACTCTCCGCCGTGCTATCGCGATAGTTTTGCAGGACACCGTGCTCTTCTCTGACACGATTGCCGCAAATATTCGATACGGTAAGCTCGATGCCACAGACGAAGAGCTGAAAAAAGCAGCGGCAATGGCAAATGCGGATATATTCGTTGAACGTCTGCCCGAAGGCTACAACACAATCCTCGCCGAATCCGGAAGCGACTTATCGCAGGGTCAGCGTCAGCTCCTTTCGATAGCTCGTGCGGTATTGGCTGATCCGAAGATACTCATTCTCGATGAAGCTACATCATCGGTAGACACTCGAACCGAAATGCACATCCAGTCGGCAATGGTCGCTCTTATGAAGGGACGTACAAGCCTGATCATCGCTCACCGTCTTTCGACTATACGCGATGCGGACAAGATCGTCGTACTCGACAACGGAGTCGTTGCCGAAAGCGGATCTCACGAAGAACTTCTCGAAAAGAAGGGCGCATATTATCGTCTATATCAGAATCAGTACGCAGGTATCGCTACCTGATAAAAAATGCGGAGTCTTGCTCGACTCCGCATTTTATTTTTATCAGCTTACTATCTCGCCCGAATAGCTCGTGTGGCAGACCAGCTCACCGTTTTCGGCATCTACAACAAGTGTAGAACCGGCATTCAATTCACCGCGCAGTATTTCCTTTGCGATAAGTGTTTCAACTTTAGCCTGCAAGTATCTTCTGAGCGGTCTTGCGCCGTATACCGGATCGTATCCACGCTCGATCATGAGTTCCTTGGCGGCATCGGTTACTTCAAGGATAAGTCCGCCATCAGCCGAACGCTCTGCAAGACGCTTTCTGAGTCCTTCGAGCAGATTGTCTATTATTCCACCAAGATTTTCTTTAGTCAGTGGCTTGAACATGATTATCTCATCGAGACGGTTGAGAAATTCGGGTCTGAACGAAGCCCTGAGATCCGCCATTACCTTCGAACGTGCCTCTTCAGAGATCTCTCCGTCAGAGCTTATGCCATCGAGCAGATATGAGCTTCCGAGGTTGGAGGTCAAGATTATTATCGTGTTCTTAAAATCCACTGTTCTGCCCTGACTGTCAGTGATCCTGCCGTCATCAAGTATTTGAAGAAGTATGTTAAATACATCTGGATGTGCCTTTTCGACTTCATCGAAAAGAACTACGCTGTACGGATGCCGTCTGACCGCTTCGGTAAGCTGACCGCCTTCATCATATCCGACATATCCTGGAGGTGCGCCGATAAGTCTCGATACGCTGAATTTTTCCATATATTCGGTCATATCAATACGCACGATATTGTGCTCGTCATCGAACAAGCATTCGGCAAGCGTTTTCGCAAGCTCGGTCTTACCTACACCGGTAGGACCTAAGAAGAAGAAGCTTCCTATCGGTCGATTCGGGTCGGATATTCCCGCACGCGAACGCTGTATAGCCTCGCTGACGAGCCGTACCGCTTCATTCTGACCTATAACTCTCTTGTGGAGAACATCCTCAAGATGCAGCAGCTTTTCACGTTCGCCCTCTACCAGCTTAGATACCGGAATACCTGTCCAACGTGCAACTATCGAGGCGATTTCTTCGTCTGTAACGGTCGAACGCACAAGATTCGACTCATTTTGACGTTCGGAATTTTTCTCGGCTTCGTCAAGCTTCTTTTGGAGTGCCGGAAACTCTGAATATTTGAGTCTTGCGGCTTTTTCATATTCTCCGGCAAGCTGTGCCTGCTCGATCTCACCATTCATATGCTCGATCTCGCCCTTAAGCTTCTTGACTTCCTCTGCCGCATTCTTTTCGGATTCCCAACGAGCCTTCATCTCATTGAATTTATCCTTCTTTTCGGCAAGCTCGGCTGTAAGCTTTGCAAGTCTGTCACGACTCAGCTTATCCTCCTCCTTCTTCAGCGACATCTCCTCGATCTCCATCTGCATAATATCGCGGCGAATATCGTCAAGCTCGGAGGGCATAGAATCTATTTCCGTGCGTATCATGGCACAGGCTTCATCCACAAGGTCGATTGCCTTGTCCGGAAGAAAACGGTCGGTTATATATCTGTGAGAAAGAGTAGCAGCGGCAACCAGTGCATTATCGTGTATCTTTACACCGTGGAATATCTCGTATCTATCCTTTAGTCCGCGTAGGATAGATATAGTATCCTCGACTGTAGGCTCTTCTACCATGACAGGCTGAAAACGACGTTCAAGCGCGGCATCTTTTTCGATATATTTTCTGTATTCGTCAAGTGTAGTTGCACCTATGCAGTGCAGCTCACCGCGTGCCAGCATCGGCTTAAGCAGATTTCCCGCATCCATCGAGCCTTCGGTCTTGCCTGCTCCTACTATCGTATGAAGCTCATCAATGAAAAGTATTATTTTTCCTTCGGACTTTTTGACCTCGTTGAGGACTGCCTTCAAACGCTCCTCAAATTCACCGCGATACTTTGCACCTGCGACCAATGCACCCATATCAAGTGAGAATACCGTTTTGTCCTTAAGCCCCTCGGGAACATCTCCGCGTACTATTCTCTGTGCAAGTCCTTCGGCGATAGCAGTCTTACCGACACCCGGCTCACCTATGAGTACGGGATTATTTTTCGTTTTACGCGACAGTATGCGTATGACGTTTCTTATCTCTTCATCTCGACCGATTACCGGATCGAGCTTCTGTTCACGCGCACGCTCTACAAGATCAGAACCGTATTTCTTCAATACATCGTATGTGTCCTCGGGATTGTCACTTGTGACAGGTGAGGTCTTCACCTTTGCCAGTTCATCGGTGAATTTCTGCTTCGTGACACCGTATTTCTGCATAAGTTCCTTTATCTGCCGACCGCCCTCGGACAACAGACCGAGCATTATGTGCTCGACCGAAATATATTCATCTTTCAGTCCCGATGCCACCTTTTCGGCATATCTGAGCACTGCGGAAACCTCATTTGACGGATAAAGTTCGTTTATGTTTTGAACCTTCGGCTGTTTTTCGATAAGGCTATTGAGCTCGCCCTGCATAGCTCCGACATCTGCACCTATTCGGTACAAAAGAGTACCAACAAGTCCGCCCTCTTGCATTAAAAGTGCAGCAAGAAGATGTTCAGGCGTTAAGGTCTGGTTTTGATGCTCACGTGCAATATTCTGCGCGTTGTTTATTACTTCAATACTTTTTTGAGTGAATTTTTCTCCGTTCATATAATTTATCCTTTCTCCCCTTTTCGGAGCTTTATATCAATATATTTTTCCCTTTGATCGCTGTCGTATACTCGTTTAATACACCCTCGGGTGTCAGTTCTCCGGAAACGTAGCCCTTCAATGCTCTGTCAAACAGTCTGATATAGTCTGAAATAAGCTCGGCTAATTCTCTCGATGTAAGCTCGGAATTTTCCTCACTCCTTGAAGTCGGATAGCATATGCTTCTAACGAATCTGCCGTCTTCGAGCATATAATCTATATTTATAGGAAAATATTTCTTCTCGATCCTACTCCAAAGATCGAAAAAGCTTGTGAGGACATTCAATAATGCGCTCGACTGAGTTCGATACACGACCGAAAGATTTCCTATAGTCCCGCTCCTCACGTTCGGAAATATCTCGACTTCATATCGCACAGTCGGACGGTATTTGTATTCAAGGCACGACCTCAAAGCCATATACGGTGCACCGGCAGTGAGCTGCGGTATTATTTGAGTTGCCGACATAAGCTCTTCGATCGCGCTGAAAACATCTCCGACACGCTGTTCGGGTGTGCGCATTTGAACATGCTCGGCAAGTATTTGATTTACAAGATTTGAACGATTTGTTCCTTTGCGATGAGCCAGAAGATCGATCTCACGTATGACATCGTCCGACAGCATCAAGCTGTATAATGTTTTTTTCACGATCATGACCATCCTTTCGATTTACAAATATATTATAGCACGAAAAATATAATTTGTCAATAGGTTTATATAAATTTTCACACGAAATTCAGATAGCAACAGCTTTCAAACACAAATAAAAAATACCGCCGACAATGCTTCTGCAAATATCTGCGGTATTTAACTATTTTATTATTAAAATACTATCCTCTGTTCCAAAGCATTCATCTTATCGGCATCGAGCTTATAGTATTTGACTATCGGCGAAAGCTCACCATCCGGCGTGATAACGGCATTTTGACGGTATTCCTCAGGCACGAGCGAGTACATAATATCGCCGTCCATATAGCGTCCGAGATTATCCTTTTCAGGTCTTCCCGAAAGCTCTGCGCCGAGAATATCCTTGTGCGAATCGGCATAAACAAGTCCTTCTGAAAGTCTCATCGAGCAGCAGAACCATGCTTCATACATCTGAGCCTTGAGTATCGGCTGTTCTGCGGTCACTATAGTATCAGTACCCGCACCACCATTCTTTCGCTGTGCAGTCGCAAGTCCGTTGTGCCATATCCTTGCGGCGAGACGGCGGTATTTCGGGGAATCAGTCAGCTCAAATAGCTGTCCCGCGAGCATCATCGAATCGACTATCGCGCAGGGTTCAGTCCATGAGTCGGGTCTTCCCCACCAGTTGAGATTTTGATATGTATAGGTCATACCGCTCTTTGCATATAGTCTCATTAGAGTCTCAGCGAGCGAAAGATAGCGTATGTCCTCGGTGAGCTTGTACATACGGACGAGTCCACGCCCCGCCGTAAGCGTACAATGTGTCTGCATCTTAAGACCTTCAATGTCAGTCGAATAGAGCAGCTCTGCAAGCTTGTCTATTATCTCCTTGACCTTCGAGTCTGATGTCAACTTATAATAATGTGAGAGTCCATCGAGCGACATGACTACACATCCTACATCTGTAGACAGTAGCCAACCATTCTGAATATCTGCATAATCTCCGGAAACACCGCCTTTTTCCTTGCGTTTTTCGACCGGATATGCCGCGATCTTATCAAGTATCGGAAGATAAACATATTTAATGGTTTCATTCAGCGCATCTAAGCTGAACTTGTCACCGTATAGCTCATAATGCTCACAGAGTCCGCGGAGATACCAACTGTGACCGGAAAGCTGCTGTTCGTTTATCGGTGCGCCCTTATCGCCAACAGGCTCACCGAAGAAAAGTCTGCCTGCGGTCTTCTCTTCGATCATCGAATACATCTTTGCCATTCGGTCGATCTCGTTTCCGAGCTTCGCATGAGAAACGAATGAAAGCAATGCTCTGCCCTCAAAATCACCATACCATGTGTAATCAGCTTCTCTGAACAGTTTTTCGACAGAATATTCCTCGCCTGTAGATATGCGTTCGAAGTTCAGCCGTATTCGTTCGGAAAGCTCACTTTCGTCAAAATATTTCATAAATATCACCTTATACGTTAAATCTGAACAGAACTATATCTCCGTCCTTTATAACATATTCCTTTCCCTCACTTCGGATGAGTCCCTTTTCCTTCGCCGCCGCCATAGTTCCGCAGGCGACCAGCTCGTCAAAGCCGATGACTTCTGCGCGGATGAAGCCGCGTTCGAAGTCCGAGTGGATCTTTCCGGCAGCCTGGGGTGCCTTAGTTCCTTTTGTGATAGTCCATGCGCGGACTTCCTTCGGACCTGCTGTCAGGTAGCTGATCAGTCCGAGCAGCGAATAGCTTGCCTTGATAAGACGGTCAAGTCCGCTCTCGGCGATACCGAGATCGGAGAGGAACATTTCACGCTCCTCGCCTTCGAGCTGTGCGATCTCTGCTTCGATACCTGCACAGATCGGCATTATCTGAGCGTGTTCGCTCTCTGCATATGCCGCAAGCTTCTGATAGCCTTCATTTCCCGACATATCGCTTCCGATCTCGTCCTCGGCAATGTTTGCCGCGTAGATCACCGGCTTCATCGAAAGGAGCTGACAATCCTGCATTATTGCAAGCTCGTCCTCATTGTATTCGAGCGAACGTGCATTCTTGCCCTCCGAGAGAGCGGCGTAAACTCTTTCGAGCAGCTCAAGCTCCGCGCCGAGCGACTTGTCGCCCTTCATTGCCTTCTTAACACGGTCAATGCGGCGTTCGATCATCTCGATATCCGAGAAGATAAGCTCCATATTTATAGTTTCAAGGTCGCGCATAGGGTCGATCGAGCCGTCAACGTGGATTATGTTCGAATCCTCAAAGCAACGAACAACATGAATTATCGCGTCACACTCTCGAATATGCGAGAGAAACTTGTTTCCGAGACCTTCGCCCTTCGATGCACCCTTTACCAGACCTGCAATATCGACAAATTCGATGACCGCGGGAGTGTATTTTTCAGGGTCGTACATCTCTGCCAGCACATCAAGGCGACTGTCCGGAACTGCTACGACACCAACGTTCGGGTCGATAGTGCAGAACGGATAGTTCGCAGACTCCGCGCCTGCGTTTGTTATTGCATTAAACAGTGTTGACTTTCCGACATTCGGAAGTCCGACAATTCCGAGCTTCATAGTATTTATTCTCCTTTAAAATTCCTGTATTTACAAGGCTTTTGCGTTTTGTAGATAATATAGATCAAGCATAGACCTGTGTTGTTTTTGAAAACATAATAATACATTATGATTATAGCACATAATTCTTATTTTCTCAACCTATTGCATGAAAATTTCATCGGATAATTTGTAAATTTTTGAAAAAACTCTTGATTTCACAGTAATAAGAGTTTATAATTATTACATTAAGTATTGTGTGCTATCGCAATAAAAACGGAGGATCAAACATGGCTGAGATAATCAAAGCTTTCAAAGAAAGCATCCCGAATATGCGCTTTATCGGAAAGAAATATGACAATTTCGGACATTGGGGTGAATGGTGGGATAACGACTGGTTCGAGCTGCTTGAAGCTACTATGGGCGGCACAGATAAAATCCTTGCCATCTGGGAAAACGGCGGCGGATATATCGGTTTAGAAAGGCATGCCGAAGGACAGTCATTTGAATATTACATAGGTATGCTGACACCCGAAAACACACCTGTTCCAGATGGATTTGTCAGCATAGATTTCAAAGATTTGAGTCTTGGCACTTGTTGGATATACGGAAAAGAAAACGATGTCCACGACACACGCGCCTGCAAAAATAAGCTTTTGGAAAACGGCATTGAAATATGGCAGGATGAAAACGGTGCAGTCTGGTCGTTTGAGAATTGTCTATGTCCGCGCTACACGACTCCGAATGACAAAGGAAATATAATACTCGACTACTGCTATTTTGTAAAAAGCTAAAGGAGACATCAAATGGAAAGTATCATAGACACACGCTGCGGACTTCATTGCAGCTCCTGCGAATATAAATCCCCATGTTCCTGCGATGGCTGCATCGCGACAAACGGACACCCATTTCACGGTGAATGTCCGGTAGCGGTATGCTGTCAAAATAAGGGCTTCGTTCATTGCGGAGAATGTCCCGACATTCCCTGCGAATTGCTTACTCAATATTCCTGTGACCCGGAACACGGCGACAAGCCTGCCGGAGCAAGAATAGAGCAATGCAGAAAATGGAAAGCTGACAATGAAAAACAAAGGTAAAATAAAATGAAAGCACTTACCTATATCGAACACGGCAGATTTGAACTAATCGACAAGCCCATGCCGAAAATCACCGATCCGCGTGATGCAATCGTTCGTGTGACGCTCGGCAGCATATGTACAAGCGATCTGCATATAAAGCACGGCTCTGTGCCGCGAGCCGTTCCGGGCATTACAGTCGGACATGAAATGGTCGGAATAGTCGAAGAGATTGGCGAAGCGGTCACTACAGTAAAGCCGGGTGACAGAGTAACTGTAAATGTAGAGACCTTCTGCGGAGAATGCTTTTTCTGCAAAAAAGGCTATGTAAACAACTGCAAGGACAAGAACGGCGGTTGGGCATTGGGTTGCCGCATAGACGGCGGACAGGCTGAATTCGTGCGCGTGCCTTATGCAGATCAGGGACTGAACAAAATTCCCGAACGTGTTACAGATGAACAAGCTCTGTTCGTCGGTGATGTTCTCGCGACCGGATTCTGGGCGGCGCGTATCTCCGAGATCACAAATGAAGATACCGTGCTTATCATCGGCGCAGGTCCTACAGGAATATGCACTCTGCTCTGCGTCATGCTGAAAAAGCCGAAGCGTATAATCGTATGCGAAAAGGACATTGAACGAGAAAAATTTATAAACGAGCATTACCCGGATGTTCTGACCTGCCATCCGGATGAATGCGAGGAGTTCGTGCGTTCAAATTCGAAGCACGGCGGTGCAGATGTGGTGATCGAGGTCGCAGGAGCAAGTGACACCTTCGAGCTTGCATGGAAATGCGCCCGTCCGAATGCCATTGTCACAGTAGTTGCGTTGTATGACAAGGCACAGATACTGCCACTCCCTGATATGTACGGCAAAAATCTGACCTTCAAGACCGGCGGTGTAGACGGCTGCGATTCTGATGAAATACTCGATCTCATCGAGCAAGGCAAGCTCGATACGACACCGTTGATAACTCACCGTTTTTCTCTCGCAGATATAGAAGAGGCATACCGCATATTTGAAAACCGCCTTGACGGTGTGATAAAAATTGCGATAACAGAATAAAGAAAGGTATGAGCTTATCACAATGGCAAACAATATAAAAAAAGCTGTCAACCGCATAAGCAAAATGGAAAAAATCTTCGATGAACTTAAAACAGCAGTTCAGAGCACGAATGATCTTGATCAAGACGCTCTGCAAACGGCATTGAATATGCTCTCAGACTATCTTTCGAGCGGCGATTGGCTGCACGACTACGAACTCGATGAACAGAAACTGCTTCCAAGCGATCTCAAAAGAGGTATTTTGGCGCAGGACGGCTTATACGAGCTTTTAAACGAAGCAGCTGAAATATTAAAATTGCAGGAATAATATGCAACAGAATATTTTGGCATCAAAAATATTCACTCTCACAATGATCTTTGCGATATTCATATGCTGTATATGTGATCTCGCGATTTCGGGAATGCTCACATGGTCGCTCATAGTACTCCGCTCGGTTTTTATCGCATGGACATTGGCTTTTCCCATCATATTGCTCGGCAAAAAAGGAATTTTGCCGTCAATGATAGGTATAAGTATTTTCATTATACCGTTTATCTATATATTGAGCGTTTTGATAAAGGCAGATAAAATGTTCAAAATCGGCACGGCAACGTCGATTATCTCGCTCATATTCATGTGGACAGTATATCTTGTCTTTCGAAAGCTAAAAAAGCGCATTCTTTCAGCATTCGGCATAGCCTCTCTGATCGCCATACCGTTCATACTTTTGATAAATTTTATATTATCTAAACTGATCGGCGGTACTGTGATCGATCTCTGGGATATATCGGCAATACTTATCCTATCAACTGCAGCTACAGCCTTCATCTCGGCAGACCGTGGCAAATAGTAATGCGACTGCAAATTTTAAATTACAAAAAGCTCCCTCGAATTGTTCGAAGGAGCTTTCGCTTTTAAAGTATATTGTATGCACCGTCACAGACGACCGAATGTCCGATCAGCTGAACAGCATCCTCACTCAGCAGGTATGCAGCAAGCTTTGCGATCTCGGTCGGAAACGTATATCTGCCCGATGGTGTCCTATCATGCGTAATGGGATCGCCCTCATGCCAATCTATCATTTCGGTCGCGGTAGGACCCGGAGCGATACCATTAACAACTATACCGGTGTGCGCAAGATATTTTCCCCAACCGCGTGTCAGACCGAAAACTCCGGCTTTTGATACACCGTATGGACCTTGAAGCGGCTCATTTGCGGCTATTGAGGAAATATTAAGTATGTTCCCTTTTACATTCTCCGCTATCATATAATTTGCGGCAGTCTGCATCATGAAAAATGTCGATTTCAGATTCAGATCTATAACTCTGTCCCAATCATGCTCGGTTACCTTTAACATTCCCATTCCCCAACCGACTTTATCGAATGTCCCGGCATTGTTCACGAGTATGTCAAGTCCGTCCATGAGCATCAGAGCTTCATTAAATTTGTCTGTCATGGCGGTCATATCCGAAACATCCCAAATGAGCGGTATCGCACCGATCTCATCGGCTGTTCTTTTGAGTGTATCGGCATTTCTTCCGGTGATCACAACATTCACACCACTATTCACAAGCTCTGCCGCAATAGCACGACCGATACCGCGACTTCCGCCCGTCACGAGCGCACGTTTTCCTCTGATCTTCATTTATAAAGCCTGTCCTCCTCAGCTTCGACCGTTTTGAACAGCACATCAACATCATCATTCTTCAAATATGCCTTTGCCGCCGTCTTGTAGTAAAATACATCGCCGTAACGCTTATTTTCAAGATATTCTTCGAGGAATCTAACCCTCTCGACTCTATCCGAATCTCCGATATGAGTATATACCATCCATTCAACATCATAAGGCATACGATATTTTCTGACCGCAAGTCTCCACGCATTGAGTCTCGGATCGATAGGTTCGGGAATGCTCTTCGGAGAATATTCACCAAGGTCGAAGCCCTGCGCCTTCAAAAAGCACTCAGCCATCCTCGCATGACCAATACTGTTCGGGTGGATATGGTCTGATATATAAATGCTTTCATCGAGATATATCTCTGACAGCCTTGAATGGTAGTCAACGACCGAAAGTCTGTATTTTTCGCCAAGTCTTCGTACTCTGTCGGCATACACCGATAGCAGTGTATGTCCATTCGGAACAGACGTTTTCGCAGTATTATAAAATTCTGCATACGGTGGCGGTGTACACAATATAGTCTCAACGCCCCTTGACATAAGTCGTTTTATCAGCTCATCCATTCCGCTGACATACCTGTTAAGCGCATTTTTTAATTTTCCATCACGCTCGTCCGAACGCGGTTCGTTCAAAAGATAAAATCCGCTGTCGTTCACACCGAGAGTTATGACCGCATGAGTCGGAGCTTTTGACATCGTATCATCAAAAGTGCGCAATGCCGAACTGACCGTTCCGCCCGAAATACCGGCATTTATGAATCTGACTCGTCTCTCCGGGAAAAATTTCAGATAGTGCAAAAATATTCGCGAGATATAGTGGTTTGCATAAGTTATGCTGTCGCCGATGAAGACCACACGCGAATTTTTTTCAAATTCTTTCATCAGCTGTTATAATTTTTTATGATCTCGTAGACCTCTTCGAGATTTTCGAGTATCTTGCTGTAATTTGCCTGATAGTAGGATGCCAGCGTGTCGGCTGCATTTTTTCTCACGATGTCGTTGCCCATAAAGAGCGCGAACTTGTTTCCGTTGCCGAAGTTCCAGTTGAAGTCGTAGACTCCCGAACCCTGGATTATCTGATACATCTCATAAGAATCATCGTCGCGGAGATATTTTCCTGAGAAGGATACATTATAGACTGCCGGATTTACCGTTCTGTACGATTCCATAGCAAGTGCTTCGAGCATTACACCGGTGAAGGTCGGGTCATCGAGATTTGCAGGGATCGCCATCATCTGCGGAGTCGCCATCGAATAATAATCATCCTGCTCCTCATCGTATTTCGGGAGCGGAATTATGCCGAAATCTATCTCGACATCGCGCATTTCCGGCAGTACGAGCGTAAGATTTTCCATAAACAGCGAATGACCGTCAACGAATATCTTGTTGTCGGTAAGATTGGTATCCTCAGAGATATATACATGATTTCCGACATTTACAAAATCGCTCATCTTGTCAACAACATTCTTCATCTTTTCGGAATTGACCGTATCAACACTTATCTCGCCGTTCTTTATAGTAGCAACGGTCATACCGTTCGCATACACCCAGTTGCTATCCTCTGCCGTATTCGGAACGAGCGCGAGACCGTACATATCCGATTCATCGTATTCACCGTCACCGTTAAGATCGCCCGAGACCGATTTTGCCATCGAAATGAGCTTGTCCCAAGTCCATTTTCCGGCTCTTACCGTGTCATAGAGATTTTCGTCAAGCTTGTAATCCGCCATTATATCCTTGTTGAAATAAATGCAGTCATTGAATTTGTAGACAAGATCGCTGACCTGCAAAAGGCATACTCCATCGACCTCAAGTGTATCACGCAGATTTGCCGCCCACCACGGCTTGTCATAATCGACTATCGGAAGGTCATTGAAGTTGTAGAGCGCATTTTGGCTGACAAGGGAATTTATTCCGCCGAACATATGACAAAGTGCGAGATCATATGCCCCGTCATCGCTCATTATCGACTTTAGAAATGCAGTTCCGACTTCATTCCACATACCACCGGTGCTGTAATAGATGATCTTCGCGTTATATTTTTCGCCGACATCATGATTTCTTTTGTATACCGCATCGTTGACAAGATCGCCGTTCTGCTCCTCTGTGTCATACAGCCACATCTTTCCGAGCTGATCCTCACTGTATACTATCGTGAATTCGCGCTCCTCAAAATCATGTTCGCCGAGATCGGTATAAATATCGGTCGTGACCGCTTCAGTAGTTGTCGTATCAGCTACTGTAGTCGTGTCATTGGTCTCTCCGCCCGAAGCACATGATACGCTCGCGAGCAACATTGCAAAAGCAGTTAATAATGTTACCCGTCTGTTCATATTTTGACCTCGATTCTGTGTGTGTGTGTACATACGTAGTACCAACCTTTCAAATAATATTTTTAACCTGCAAAAGCAGGCTTTTGCGTCTTAGATTTAAGCCGTTCAAGCAGCTCATTCAACCTTTCGGGTGCTAATTTGCTTTCAAAGGTATATCTCGCGCTTTGACCGATAAGTGAATATTTTCTTATTCCGAGCGGATGATACGGTTCAAGCTCGACAGAACTTATCGAAGTATGCCGCTCTGCCAATTCCGCAACAGCATCAATATGCGCGTTCGTATCGTTCACATTCGGAATTATCGGACATCTGAGCCGAACATTCGCGCCAAGCTCGTCCAAAATATCGAGATTTTCCAATATTTTCTTGCGCTCGACTCCTATATCCTCGATATGCACCAGATCATCGGTGTGCTTGCAGTCA
>CAZRVL010000013.1:0-39241 GCA_964603455.1 uncultured Lachnospiraceae bacterium | reverse complement strand
ACCTACAAGTTCGAGATGGGCAAGGGCATAGTTATGGCTGACGGCAAGGATGTCACCATCGTTGCTACCGGACTCATGGTTCCCGAAGCTCTTGCGGCACGCGAGCTTTTAGCCGCTGACGGAATTTCCGCGAGAGTCGTTAATATCCACACTATAAAGCCGCTCGATGAGGAGCTTATAAACCGCTGTGCAGCCGATACCGGTGCGCTGGTCACTGCCGAGGAGCACAACTATATCGGTGGTCTCGGAAGTGCGGTATGCGAATGCGTTTCGGCTTCGAAGCCTGTTCCGGTGCTTCGTGTCGGTGTTGAGGACAAGTTCGGTCGTTCGGGCAAGGTTCCGCCGCTCATGGAATATTACGGTCTTACGGCAGCTCACATTGTCGAAAAGGCTAAGAAGGCTATTGAACTCAAGTAATATGATTTCAGGAAACCGTTTTATGCGGTTTCCTTTTTTATTGTTGGACATATTTTACGTCAATATGAATTCTTGTACAAAAACATAGTGAAATATATGTATAAAGATTGTGAATTATTTTTGGCATAAAGCTATTGACATTCTTCTTTTAATGTGGTAAAATATTAAATAAATACTTTTTTACTTCATAGGAGGAACACAACATGGATCTTGATTCAAAAACGATTCAAATACTTTTTGCCATGATCATTTACATGGCGGCGGTAATTGTTATCGGTGTTGTTTTCGCTAAGACCGCGAACAAAAATTCCGAAAACTATTTTTTGGGCGGTCGTTCGCTCGGACCTTGGGTCACAGCGATGAGTGCCGAAGCTTCGGATATGAGCGGATGGCTTCTTATGGGTCTGCCCGGTGTAGCTTATTGGTGCGGACTTGCCGATGCCGCATGGACGGCTATAGGACTTGCGCTCGGTACTTATTTGAACTGGCTAATAGTTTCGAAGCGTCTTCGCCGTTACAGCATACGTGTAAATGCGATCACATTGCCGGAATATTTTTCCAAACGCTTTCATGAAAAGAAAAAGGTCATTTTGACACTTTCCGCGCTGTTTATACTCATTTTCTTCACGGTTTATGCGGCAAGCTGCTTTGTCACCTGCGGCAAGCTCTTCTCGACATTGTTCGGCTTCTCATATCAGTCGATGATGATCGTTGGTGCGGTATTCGTGTTGCTTTATACGATACTCGGCGGATTTTTGGCTGAGAGCGCGTCTGATTTCATGCAGGCTATCGTTATGATCATTGCACTTACAGTTATCGTTATTATCAGCACGGCCAGAGTCGGCGGCTTGAATGTTGTTTTTGAAAATGCGAAGGCTATACCCGGATTCCTTGAATTTTTCGGCATTGCAAGTCCGACTGTTGGTGTGGACGGACTTCAGGTCGTCGAAAACGGTATGCCGATTTTCGGTGAGGCACAGCCTTACGGTATGCTCAGTGTATTTTCTATGCTGGCTTGGGGACTCGGATATTTCGGTATGCCTCAGGTATTGCTCCGCTTCATGGCTATAAGACGTGAGGATGAATTGAAGCGTTCGCGCAGGATAGCTATGGTCTGGGTGCTTATATCGCTCTCGGTCGCGGTATTTATCGGTATCGTCGGTCGTCAGCTCTATCCGACTGCGCATCTTGTCTCGGCTGAGGCTGAAAAGATATTCATAACCCTTGCTACATCCTCTCTCCCTGCAATACTTGCCGGCTTCGTTATGGCTGGAATACTTGCGGCTACTATCAGCTCGTCCGATTCATATCTGCTCATTGCCGCTTCGGCTGTCGCAAAGAACATCTATCAGGGCGTTATAAAGAAAAAGGCGAGCGACAAGGAAGTTATGCTTGTATCCAGAATAACGCTGTTCGTTATCGCTTTGATCGCTATGATAATGGCTCTCGATGAGAACAGCGCGATATTCAAGATCGTTTCGTTCGCTTGGGCGGGCTTTGGTGCGACCTTCGGTCCGATAATGCTCTTCTCGCTCTTCTGGAAGCGCACGAATCGTGCAGGTGCTGTTGCCGGAATGGTGAGCGGTGCGGCGATGGTATTCATCTGGAAGCTCGGTATTTCGAATTTGGGCGGTGCATTCGGTATTTATGAACTGCTGCCGGCGTTCGTTGTATCCTCGATAGTCATCGTTGTTGTTTCGCTTTGCACTAAGGCTCCGGATCGTGAGATCTTAGAAGATTTTGAATCTATAAAAGTGAAATCAGAAATATGAAAACATTCCCGAAGGTTAAAATACCTTCGGGAATGTTTTTTTGAATTGTGTACATTTGATGCCGAAAAGTTCAAAAAACAGAGCGTATTTGGTAAAGTAGGCACTTGACAAAAAAGTATGTTGGTGTTATAATGTTAATACGTTAATATGCGGCATTTTAACTGTGATTTTTTAAATGGAGATGATTTTTTTAAGATGGAGCGGTCTTTGACTTCCGGAAGTGTTTGGAAAAATATTGTGAGATTTTCGCTTCCGTTTTTGCTGTCGTATTTTTTGCAGACGCTTTACGGCATGGCGGATCTTTATATAATCGGTCAATTCGAGCCTGTCGCTGCTACTACTGCCGTTTCGGTCGGCTCACAGGTCATGCATATGCTGACCGTTATGCTGGTCGGTCTGGCTATGGGAACTACAGTATCTATCGGTCAGGCTATGGGGCGAAAGAACAAAAAAGAGGCTGCTGAGTATATCGGCAGTACAGTTAGCTTATTTATTGCCGTGGCTGTTTTGATAACTGTAGTATTGATACTGCTCAGAGAGCCGATAGTTTCTGTGATGTCCACACCCGAAGCGGCGGTCGATGGTACATTGTCCTACCTCACGATATGCTTTATCGGAATACCTTTCATTACAGCTTACAACATTATTGCATCAATATACCGCGGCGTCGGAGATTCGAAAACTCCGATGTATTTTGTCGCTGTAGCGTGTGTCGCGAATATTGCTTTGGATTATCTGTTTATAGGTGCATTAAACTTAGGCGTTGCAGGTGCGGCACTCGGCACAACTGTTTCTCAGGCAATCAGTGTCATTATTTCGCTGATCGCAATATCGAAAAGCTCGGTCGGTGGTATAAAGCTTTCTAAAGCTGATCTCAGACCAAATGCAACTGCGATAAAGCAGATAATTAAGGTCGGTCTGCCGGTCATGCTTCAGGATGGATTTATTCAGGTCTCATTTATGGTCATCACTATAATCGCGAACAAACGCGGTCTTACAGATGCGGCGGCGGTCGGTATCGTTGAAAAGATCATAGGATTCGTATTTTTGGTTCCGTCATCTATGCTTTCGACTGTCTCGGCTCTCAGCGCACAGAATATCGGTGCAGGACGGCGGGACAGGGCAAAACAGACGCTCGGATATGGTATACTTATCTGTGTTGGCTTCGGTCTGATAATTTCGGGAGCTGTGCAGTTCATTGCCGAGCCTATCGTGGCTCTTTTCACAGACAGATCGGCTGCGGACGGTGCGCAGGTCATAATAAGAGGCGGTCAGTATATTCGGAGCTATATTTTCGACTGCCTGTTTGCCGGAATACATTTCAGCTTCAGTGGATATTTCTGTGCGGTCGGAAAATCTGGACTTTCATTTATGCACAATATAATATCTATACTGCTCATAAGGATACCCGGTGCATATCTGACCTCAATGCTGTTTCCTGAGACTCTTTTCCCGATGGGACTTGCCTCGACCTTCGGTTCTGTTTTGTCGAGTATAATATGTTTTGCGGCGTTTATGATCATTGAAAGAAAGCTCAAAAACGAATTGACTCTAAAATGAAATAAACATTTCATTTTTTCTATTGACAAATAGGAAAAAGTGTGATATAATTAATTATCACATTTTTTTGGAGGAAAATATTTTGGAAAATTCGATTTTTACGGATAACTGTCCCTGCTCGCTGCCGGAGATACATATCCCCGATTCTCCGATCATGAACTACAACAAGTGCATTCGTCCCGATCGCGATTCTGCCGCAAAGGAAGTCGGAAAGAGCTGTGTTGAAGCTGTAAAGGCGAATATCATCGCGGATTTTGAAAAAAATGCGGCTTACTGTGAGAAGCATCCCGAGGATCATATTGATATGATGGTTCATGTATCGACATTTGCCATAATCAACCGCGTTATATACATGACCTATTACGCGAACACCGGAACAGAAGCCGAAGACCCCTCTATGCAGGAGGCGAGATTTGCATATTGCCCGGAAAATGATCCGTCAAACATGACCATAATCCGTGTTCAGAAGGTCGGAGATATGCTTGACGGCAGAAAGATAGACCGCGTTTACGACACCATACTTATGGAAAAGTCGGATGATGAGCTTTATCTTATGTGGACGGCATCGGCTGACGGACTGTACTATCGTTTTTACTGCACTTACACAATCTCTACCGGAAAGCTCGGTGAGATACGTCCGAATCGTTTTAAGGTCGGTGATGTGGTAAATGATTTTTCGACCACAGGAATAAAGAATGCGCTGTCGGCTAACGGTATCGGCTTCAAGACGATGTTCAGCGACATCGGAATAATGCAGAAGATTACCACACGTGTGGAGAACGGTGTTACATATTATTACACCGGTGCATATTCCGGATATTTCAACTGCATAATCAAGAGCTGCGACTTTATCACCTGGGAATATGTCTCGACTCCCGATTTTATCAATCTCTCGCTCTGGGAAAATGCTGTCTATGTACTGGGTGACAAATGCTGGTATTTTGTCCGTCAGGAAGAGTGTCAGCAGGGATTTTTGACCTGCTACGATCTCGAAAAGAAAACCTGGTCAACTCCTACACTGATACGCGACACTCAGTCGAGATCTGATTTTATCTATTACAATGATGAGCTCTATCTTATCCATGCACCCGAAAACCGCGATGGCTTCGGTATCGTGAAGATCGACCGCGAGGATCAGGGAGCGAGCCGTCCTGTTCTTGTTGCATCCATGCACGACAGTCTGTTCTATCCTTATGCGCGGATATACGGCGAATATGTTTATATGTCGTACACCGTTGCGAGAAAGCATATCAGACTCACGCGCTTCAAGGCTGACGAATTTCTTAAATAAAAAGAAAGTGCTGCGGATTTTAAAATTCGCAGCACTTTTTCGATTACTTGCTGAATATTTCTTTGGTGAGTTCTACATCTGCAAGTGCAGCGTCCTCATACGAAGCATAGAGCGAAGAAATGTTTTCATTCTTTGCATTCCATGCAGCCATGACCTTGTCCGGAAGCTTGCCCCACATGAAGAATGCGCCGATGTCGTATACCTTGTTGTTGAAGATGATATTGAGCATTTCAGCCGATTCGTCATCGCGGATGGTCTTACCGATGAGAGTTACATCATAGAATGCCGGAGTTACAATTTCAGCACTCTTGGCGCAGAAGGCTTCGAGGATGAAACCGGTCTCTTCGGGATTGGCGGTAGTTACCGGAACTGTGAGCATCGTATGACCGTATGCGTGAGGATTCGAGATGTAATTTTCCTGCTCCTCGTCATATTTCGGAAGCGGAAGAATACCGAAGTCTGTATCATTAGAACGGAGAGCTATTGCATTTGATATAACTGCCCATGTGTAAAGTGCCTGATCGTTATCGATCATTTTTTGGAATATCTCGTCAGCATTTCCGCCCTTATCCGAATAACCCTTTCTCGAAAAGGCATAGTCGCTCGAAATGTAGTTCATAAGCTTTTCCCAGAGGTTTACAGTCTTTTCGCTGTAGAAGGTGAGCTGAGGTTCACCGTTTACCAGCTTACCGTATGTTATACCGGCAGAAGCGGTGAATGAGAAGGCTGCATCCTGCCAATGCGAGAAGCCGTAGCGGTCGTTTTCGTCCATCTTTCCGTCTCCGTTGAGGTCGGTAGTGACGAGCTTGGAATTTTCGATCATCTTGTCGATAGTCCATTTTCCGCTCGTTACGGTCTCATAAGGGTCATCAATATCATACATATCGACAAGATTTTTACTGAAAAGCAGTACCTGAGTTGCTTTGTTGTCGATATATGTGAGCTCACCGGTCGTTATGTATACATGACCGTTCATTGCGAGGTTAGAATTTGCGTTCTGATCCCAGTAGTCTCTGGTGAGATCGAGATATTCGAGCGTTTCAAGGTCGATGAGATAGTCGTTCTGTGCGTAGCCTATCGAGTCGTAAGGCGAAGTGAGGATAGCATCAAATTCGCTTTCGCCGCTCATTATCGACTTTGAAATGTAGGAAGACATATCACTTCCTGATGTCGATGTGGATGTATTGCCGCAGAATACAGCATCGATTATTACATTATATTTGTCGCGCATATAGATATTTCTCTTATATACAGCATCGTTCAGAGCTTCACCGTTTTCCTCGTCAGCCAGAATATCGGTTCCGTTCCACTGGTACGTGTCACCTTCAATTCCGCGGAGCGCGAAGGTGAATGTGCGTCCATCAAAATTTCTTTCGGGGAGACCGGTATCATATTTGCCTGTTGTTGTTTCTGCCGGTGTGGCTTCTCCTGTTGTTGTATCGGTATTGGCATTCTCCGCGGAACCGCATGAGACCTGCGCTGCGATGAGTGCCGTAAGGAGTGCGATAGATAAAATTCGTTTTTTCATTTTAATCCTCCAAAATGTATTTCATCTTATTATATCACGCAAATATGAACATCAATGCTTTTTTTTTTTGCTTCATGGAAATTTTTTATTAACTTTTTGTTAAGCGGAGCGATATTAAAAATTAAAGTCCAGAGATCATCCGAGCTTTTCAGTATAATGCTGTATAGTGATACTTGCGACCGACTAAAATGTTTAGATCGTGCCGCGTATGATCATTATTTAACTACCTTAGGAAGCCCGTTTTCGAATACTATTTCGCAGCGGGAGATGAGCCATGTTTTGCCGTTGTCCGGCGAACCCTGATAATAGAGCCATATCCTTTGATCATCCGCTTTGTAGATATATGGATGACCCGATTCGGATTCATTCCAATCACCCTTGTTTCCGCATTTTACGGACAGCGGCTTTGGCAGCGAACGAAATCTTTACCGTGCTTTTAAAAATGTTATCGGCACTACGCCGAAAAAACGCAGGGGACAATGATGGTTTATTTGTAAAATTTCCGGATAATACTTGACTTACCTACCATGCTTGTGGTATAATAGATGTATCAAATAACAAAGGAGAGTAGCTATGATCTCAACACGCGGAAGATATTCTATTCGTATCCTGCTTGATCTCGCAGAGCATTCGGGCGGAAATTATATACCGATGAAGGAGGTCGCCAAAAGGCAGGAGATCTCACTTAAATATATTGAAAAAATAATGCCGCTCTTACGTGAGGGCGGCTTGCTCGACAGCTCACACGGCATAGGCGGCGGCTACAGACTGGCTAAAAGTCCGGATTCAATAACACTTTGGGATATTCTTTCACTTGCAGAGGGTGATATGGCTCCGGTCTCATGTCTCGGACGCGGTGAGGTCGTCTGCGAACGGTCGGCGGGCTGTAAGACTTTGCCGATATGGAAGGGATATTACGAGCTTACCGAGAAGTATTTTTCGGGGATAACCTTATCCGACCTTGCACGCACCGAATGCGGAAACGATTATGTGATATGATCCTGTTTCTTTGAGCATATGGTCTTTATGAGCAGGATGCAGAGCATTCCGACAGCGAAGCCGATGATGTCTATCCATACGTCTTTGACCGAGGAGCTTCGGTCGTTTGAGAGCTGTATGGTCTCGTCGATCAGGGCAGTGAAGACTCCGCAGAGCAGTATCGTCTGGTATTTCTTTTCAAGTATCAGCGACAGAAGTACGGCGAGGACGAAAAATTCGAACATATGCGCGCATTTTCGCACGATTATCGAAAGTATATACTCAAAGTATTCTCTTGCTTCATCGGTCTGAGCTTCGGGCTCTGTCGGCTCTAAGGGGGCAGACGGTGTGTTTTCTCTGTTCGTTTCGGCGGATGATACCGAATCTATTACCTTTTCGACAGCTCCGGTCACTACGTTGCTGACTTTTGTCGAATTTGCGCCGCTCAGCATTGAATTTCCCCAGATGAATGCAAGATTCAGGCAGATAAGGATCAGCAGTACGAGCTTTTGCTTCTTCATTCGATCACCTCAGTATTATTTTACCACACTCAGGCGAGTTTGTCAAGTGAAAAATAACAGCCGTTCATTTTTGATGGACGGCTGTTTTGTTTATGGCTTTTAGAACTTTGTTTTTTGTGTAATATGGTACGTTTGTATAATAATAATAATAATAATAATAATAATAATAATTGGGCGGCTTGCCGATTGACTTTTTATGAATGTTTTGGTATAATATTAATGTAAAAAAATTTGAAAAGAGGAAAAGAAAATGAATAAAAAAATTCTTGCGGCATTGCTGGCTGTGCTTTTGGCAACGGCTTCATGCGGCACTCAAAGTGACACAAATAAGGAAACTACAGCTGGAAACAGTGATGATACTACTACTGTAGAAACTAAGAAGAATGTTTATGACGAGCTTGAAGCGAAGAACTTCGGAGGTCGTACATTTACCATTCTCGACTCTAATCAAGCACCGAGTCAGGATGTGAATATCCCGGGCGATTCGATGAACGGAGATGTTGTAAATGATGCACTCTATCAGCGCGGAATGGATGTTTCTGATCGTTTTGGCGTGAATATCGAATATGTGCAAATGACTCCGGCTGAAGGCTCTGCCGCTATGAAAAATTCGGTATTGGCAGGCGACAGCGACTATCAGCTCATGATCGCTCAGATCAAGGGCGGAAATCTCGGAACGCTCGCGACCGATGGAGTTTTGGCGAATCTTTGCGATGTACCCGGACTTTCGCTCGATCAGAAGTGGTGGAGCAGTCTTATGTATGAAAATCTTAAATTAAACGACACGATGTATTTCACCTCCGGCGATATTTCTCCGACGATGTACACTATGCCGGCGGCGATATATTTGAACAAGAAGCTGCTCGATGATTACGGTATCACGACCGATTACTATCAGATGGTTCGTGATGGAAAATGGACTATAGACGAGCTTACCGCACTTGCGAAGGATCGCGACATTGATATGAACGATGACGGTGTTATGCACGCGAACGATGACTTCTTCGGCTTTGCACATCAGTCAAACTCTACCACGATGTCATTTCTGATCGTTGGCTGTGGAATTAATTTAAGCGACAACGTTGACGGAAAGATCGAGATAAATCTTGATTCCGAACATGCGTTCGAGGTATACGACAAGATCTCCGCACTTAAGCGTGTCATAAAGTTCGACAATCAGGACGATATTCAGGGTAAAGCATTTTTCGATGACCGTGCAATAGCCGTGCTTCATTTGGTATCCTCGACAAAAGATTTCAGAAACATGAAGAGCGATTTCTCGGTACTTCCGGTTCCGAAGTACGATGAGAAGCAGGAAAATTATCATTCTCTCTGTAATCCTTGGTCGGATGCCTTCATCGGCATTCCGATAAATGCGGATTATGAATTTGTCGGAACTGTTACCGAGGCTCTTGCGAGATATTCATATGTCAATGTTCGTCCGAAGGTGCTCGACCTGAATCTTCAGCAAAAGGGACTTCGCGACACCGAAAGTATCGAAATGCTGAATATCATTTACGATACGGCATATCTTGATTTTAATATTTGCTATGTATTCGGAGGACTTCTCGATCAGGTCGCGGATGCGCTGATAAACGACAAGGCTATCGCTTCGGTCGTTGCTTCGAATATTTCTAAGGCAGAATCTGCAGCTGCCGATCTCGTTGCCGAGGCATTCACGAAGGACTGACAGTTACGAATAAAATTCGTGATTCCCGACTCTTGTGATGAATTTTCGGTTGTTCGGTATCCAAAAGTTCGTGGCTGTGTCAGGGTTCAGAAAATACAGGGCTTCGTTCGAAATATAGTATGAGTCAAGACATACCTTAGCGGCGGCGATGCTGTCGGCGGTCGGAGTCTTTTTGATAGCTCCGTTTACTGTTGGGCTGAACTGAACTCCGTATTTTCGGTCGAATATAACGTCATATATCGTGTTCGGAAATTCATTGCTTTTTACGCGATTCATTATCACGTTTCCGACAAGTATTTTTCCGATGAACGGTTCGGCTTCGGCTTCTGCGTTTATTATGCGCGCCAGCCATTCGACTTCATCGGATATGTAGAAGCTCTCGCCCGGTTCGATACCGCTGTTTTTGACGGCGATCATCTCGACCGAGCGGGAGCTTTCTATCCATTCGACAGTTGCTCCGTATGCCTTTGCGACTGAGCGTACAGGAACATATTTTTCACCGTCTATTGACAGATTTTCATTTCCGCCGAGAAATCGTCCGCGTGCGGATATGTAATTTTCGCCGAGCTCGGCAGTTATTTCGATCTCGCATTCGGTCAAGAGTTCGAGGTGATCTGACAGCTCGTTTAAGTTTACATATGTAGTCGAGTCTATGAGCTTGGCATTGATATTGGTTTTTGAACCGGATATTTTAATATCAATGCTTTCGTAGGCGGCGACTTGGGTTGTCAGCGCAGTCAAGAGGGAGAGGATCGTGATAAGCTTTTTCATATTCGTGTCCTTTCTGCTCATTTTGAGCATTATGTAAAAAATAGGCTCACACAAGTTACTGTGTGAGCCTATTTTACCATATTTCGATGGATTTTTCAAGGCACAATATTTGGTAATTTCCGAAAATGCCAGATTATTGCGGCTTTTTCAGCGAATAAGTTCCGTTGTTGAAGTCACAGGTCATTACGCTGCCGTCCGAATAATAGGTTTTGGAGATGCCGTTTTCTTCCTCATGCTTTTCGATAAATTCGGTTTGGAGATATGTGAGCGGTTCAAATTCGCGGTACATATCTGCTAGAAGCTTTACTGTGCGTTCGGTGTCGGCTTCATCGTTGCAGGTTATGTCATCGTTGCCCATCCAGTTGCTTCCGCTCGACAGGAACTTTGAATAGATATATATTGTCGGTCTGCCGCCGCGCTCCATGACTTCGAGCTGATGCTTGCGGCTCTTTATTGGGGAGTTCACGGTCGAGGTATAGGGGTTAGAGAGGATTATTCCGTGATAAACTATCTGCCAGAGAGGGACTGATTTTGAAAAGAGAGTCGGTTTTTCACTGTCGGTATTGTAGAAGCTCGTGTAGAGTCCGTAGTCGAGATTGTCTGCGATGAAGTCATAGCAGCCCTCTGAGGAAAATCCGCCGAATTCATCCTTGCAGTACTTTGCGACCTCTTCCCAAAGCTCACGGCACATTGCGCGGTTCACAGGATGATTTTTGTCGCAGCATTCGAGAAGCGGTATTGTCGATACGACATCAATGTAATGAAGTCCCTTGAATCCGAGTTCACGGACTTTCGGAAGCTCGGTTTTGACATATTCGACCTCTTTCAACGGGCATATCTTCTTTCCGAGACCGCCGCCCCAACGTCCTGCCGATACGATATTTCCGTTTTTGTCCTTTAGAGTCCAGTAGGACGAATAGTTGTCGGCTATCGAATATGAATCAGTGCAGTTTGTGTGGCAGGTTATCTGATAACCGAGCTCGTTTGCCTTTTTGATGAGACGCTTGAGTCCTTCCTCGCCGCCGAGCTTCGGCTCGACAGGGAATATCTGCGGCCAACGTCCATCATGTCCCGATACGTTCCAACCGACAAGGCAGAGTTCGGCTTTTTTGACTCCGGCGGCTTTTAATTTATCGCAGAGAACACCGACTTCATCGAAGGTCATTGCGACGTGCATTTCGGGTTCGGTCTCGATCGTCTGCTCATCCACCGGAGACGGAACAGGCTTCCAGCCCATGCGTATACGTATGTAGATCGAATCCTTCGCATATTCGAGCTCATCGTTAAGACGATCCTTTATCGGCTTGCAGCCTTTATTTTCGAGCATATATTCGCGGTATATGCGGCATATCTTCGAATAGTCAGCATCTCTGTCGATCATGTGATATTCAAGCCGTATCGTTTCATACGGCTCTTTTCCGCCGATATAGAAACGCGGATAGGCATAATATGTGTCGTCCTTCTTGCCGATTATCGCATGAAATTCATAGGTAAGACCTGTCGGGATCATGCACCAACCGCTGCCGTTTTTAACATATCCGATGAAGTTCATCTGGAAATTGCAGGCATCTATCTCGGCATTCGGGAGATCTTCGTAGCAGACTATATGGTCATCGGGGGAATTTGTTCCGCGTGCCAATGCGAAATATCCGTTGTCTCCGACCTTGGCATTTCCGAAGTCATAGCAGAGATCTAAGTATTCTATTTCTTTCCAGTCGGTGATGTCGGGAATGATCGTGATGACATTATCCTTTTCGAATTTTTTTATAGGGATGTTTATAAATTCTCCGTTTATGAGCTTTGCGCGTGAATTCATTGCTTTTCTCCTTTTTGTTCGAAATCCTTTATATCAAATTTCCATTCTTCGCGGTATCTGAATTTTTCCTTGAATTTTTTTGTCAGTACGCCCTTTTCTTCGAGATGTACGTAGCAGGCGACATCACAGGCGCGTCCGCAGATCGAGCATTGATATGCGTGCTGTGCCGGAGGATAGAAATACAGCTCACTGAGTATTGCCTTGGCTTTTTCGCGGTCGATCTCGGCTTCTCCGGCTATTATGTCGATTCTGTCCTCGAATTTTTCAAGTGCATATGGCGGCATGAATGGATTCTTTGTTCCGTTAGCACCGTTATAATATACAGCACACCTCCAGTTGTCGCGTTTTCCGTATGGTGATATTGCGTGTCCGGGACATCCCTTTACACATTCTCCGCATTTGTCGCAGAGATGCGGTGTATAGAGCGGAGTTTCTTCAAGCTCGGCATCTGTCAGGATAAAGCAGTATCTGACGAACGGACCAAATTCATCGGTTAGCAGTGCGCCGTGCAGTCCGAGCTCACCGAGTCCGCATTTTACGGCAGTATTTTCGAAATCAAGCTGAGTTTCGGCGGTGACACCGCGCCATGTGCGAGTGAAGTCAACCTCGGGATTTGTATCGTTCTTGTCGGCTATTATCTGCTCGTGACGGCGTTGCGGAAGCGCAGTATATCCGTATTCCTCGATCAGCTGTGAAACTCGGACGAGCGACATCGGAAGTATCGTTTCCTCCATGTTCTCGACTCCCATAGTCGTATACTGATAATAGGTCGAGCCCTCCTCTATACCTCTGTATGCGCCGCGCAGGACTCTGAATGCGAGTCCGATGACTGTTTTTACCTCGGGCAGAAGCTTGAAGATCGGATCGTCCTTCGGAAAGCGTGATGACGGAGCAAATCCGACAATATCTGCACAGGTCTCTTTGGCGAGTGAGATTATTTCTTCACGTATGTTGGTATTCATATCCTTCCGACCTCCTTCAAATGCTTATAGCAGACCGTATCACATTTTCTGCCGCAGAGACATGGTGCATATCCCCATTGAGTCTGAGGGAGAAAGTTGAGCTTTTTGTATATTTCTCGTGCAGATTCTGCATCGAATCGTTTTTCTCCGTTTATTATAGCTTCGCGCTCGGGATCGTCTTTGAGAAAATCGTCTGTCATGAATGGATTCGAGCGGTGTGCGCCTTTGTAATAAACCGAGCACTGCCAGCTGTCGAGCTTTCCGTCTGCTATAGCCTTTCCGGGACATGCCGATTCACACAGTCCGCAATCATCGCAAATATCGTCATCGAGCGGCGTGTCAAGCTCAAGCTCTGCATCTGTGATTATAAAGCAATATCTTATGAACGGACCGTATTTGGGACTGATTATCTTTCCGGAGCGTCCGGCAGAGCCTATGCCGCAGGTCTTTGCCGCTTTTGCAAAATCTATTATCACCTCGGGCGATGGCTTTCCGGGGGCGACCGGAACTGCGTGTATCAATTCATATGTATCGCTGACCTCGGGATTTGTCTCCTTATCGCCTTTTATCCTGAGATTCGGAACGGCTTTTTGGAGACATGCGTCATATCCGCAGTCCTCGATCATTCCGCCTATCTTCAGCAGGAATATCTCGGCAAATTCTTCGTCTATGTACTTTACTCCGAGCGTTGTATAGGCATAATATGCCGCATCGCGCTCCATTGAGTTGAAAAGTCCACGTGGAACTGAAAATCCAAAACCGATTATCGATCTTGCATTCGGAAGTATCATTTTCGGATCTCTTCCGGGGATCTCGTCCTTAAAAATATCGAGCGAGCCTATTCCGCATACCTGTGCACCTAGCTCCTTGGCGCGTGTTTTTATCATTTCTGATGTCAATTTTTTCATATTTCGGTTTCCTTATCTGTCAAGCTTCCACGGCTTTTTCTGAGTACGGAGCGGCTGTTCGAATTTGTCCTTAAGGCATCCGTGCTGTTCGAGCATAGAAACACAGGCGCGTATACATCCGCCGCATTTTGCCATATTATATCCGACCCAGCTCGGAAAATATTTCGACAGTGCGGTGTATACCTTCATTATCTCCTGTTCGCTCGATTGAGCCTTTCCTTCCATCAGGTCGAGATCTCCGTTTTCGTTTTTATCCCAAACTTCCTTTGGTACGAAGGGATTGTAATATCTTCCGGCATGAGTATAGAATGCGTAGCATTTCCACATATCTATATCGCCCCATTCGCATATCTTGCCTGCCAGATTTATTTTTATCGTTTTTCCGGTCTTTATGTCGGGAATACATTGTCCGGGACATTCACGGACGCATTTCATACATTTTTTACAGAGCGGTTCGCCGTTGTACATCTCATCATATTCAAGCTCGGCATCGGTGAATAGGAATGCGACTCTCTGTAACGGTCCGAATTCGGGTGTCAGCAGCATTTTTGAATATCCGATCTCGCCGAGACCGCACGCCACCGCTGCAAGCCTGAAATGGAATTGTATATCAGGGGCGCGGTTATCCTCGCGAGTCGGTCGTGTGAACTGTACACTGCGGTGATGTGCGGTAGAGGTTTTCGCATTTTCGGATACCTCTATCTGTTCTTCGGGCGAAAGTGTGTTTCCGGGGGAGCCGTCCATATCCGAGACCGAACCGCGTGCGCCGGTATTTCGATACACGAAGGCTTCATATCCTTCGTCCTCAATGAGTCTGCCGACAGAATAGAGAACTGCGGGGGCGAATATCTCGTTTATTCCTCCGTATGCCATTGATGGATATTGGAAGAACTGCGTGCCCTCTTCTATACCGCGCTGTACTCCGCGTGGTATTCTGAAGACGAAGCCTATCATACTCTTGGCTTTCGGAAACAAAAATTTCGGATTCATATCATCCGGTGCGCCGTCCATTCTTGAGATCGGTGCGATCTTGCATATGTCCGCACCTGCTTTCAGTGCGGCATCTTTTATCATTTGACTTGTCAGCATATTTTTACCTTTCTGTTATTTATTGAAGATCATAAAGCTGTACTTTTGCATTTTCGAAGACTTTTTCACAATATCCGCAGTCCTCGCAATTTTTTTGGCAGTTCATGACCGTTTCACCAAAATCCTTTGGAAATTTCGAGTTGTCAACTATCATCGGCAGCATTGCCGAGCCGTTGTCCGGTTCTAAAAGGTCTGTTACCGCACCTCTGTAGATATTGTTAATATATGCATCGAGTATGCGCTCTGGATGTGGGTTTGTCCTTGTTGCGAGCTTTACCGAGCGGCAGAGACCTTCATAGAGATGTATGTCCTCGGGACGGATATAGTTCATATCACGCACTATTGAAGCCTGATTTTTTTGCTTCTTCAGCAGATCACGGCAGACACCGCCGAACGAATATGCGTTGTCGAGCTTTGATATTTGTGCTTCGTGCGCGACAAGGTTATCGTGAAAGGTGTGTGCGGGGCAGTCGTTTATACATCCGCTGTTTGCGAGGATGTATAGTCCCTTTGAATTATTTTTGCACCATTCGTTTATCTTTTTTATCGCTGAGATATTTCGATTAAGTTCGCGCTTAAGATAAAAGCTGTCGAAATATTCCTTTATCGCGTCCATAGCGAAGGTCGAGCCTATCGACATATTGACCGAAGCGCGGACTTCGATATTTTCGAAATTTGCATGGATGAATTTTCCTATGAGAAACGAAGTGGTCGTGACCGATCTTAGCGGAAATTTTTCCGCAAGCCTATCTATCGTATCGCCTATTTTGTTAAAAAATGCGCGTGAGAGCGAATCTTCACCGTAGCAGTTGGCGTTGAGCAGCAGATTTAAGTCTATTTTTGCATTTGCTATTTTTTCGAGATCAGATAACTGTCGAGCCTGAGCCTCGAAGGGAAGCTCATCTATATATGCAGAGCTTCGACCGTTTGGGATGTCTCCGAAGGAGAAATAGACCTCGGAAATACTTTCACGGTATTCGATTATTTTTGAGATGAAGGCATCGTTGCGCTTTTGCGGATAACCGATCGAAAATTTCATAGTGTGTCCTTTGGAAAGTTAAAAAATTATACTTGTATTATACCATAATTTGTGATATAATGGAAGGGCAAAATACGAAAAAAGTATAGAAAAAGCAAACTCTTTTGCTTTTTTGGAGGAATCATGACAGCTGCTGAAATAAATCCGTTCATTCGTTATGCGTACAGTCAATTTGTTAAGCCGACTCAATTTTTTACCTGCTCATATGACCACAGAATGCTGTATTTACAACACGGAAGCCTCATATTCCACTATGACGGCGGTGTAAAAAGAGTAAGTGAAGGCTCGCTTATGATCTGGCATTCGGGTATGCGTTACCGCTTCGAGGTCTCAGCGGTAACGAGCATAATCATATTGAATTTCGATTTTACTCAGGAACATTCAAATATTTCAGAACCTATGCAGGTCGTCAAGGCTTCGGAATTTTTAAGTGATAAGGTAATTGAAAATGCCGAGATAGATGACTGTGCGGCGTTGTCCGAGCTGATCGTTTTTTCCGATATGAAGTATATCGAAAACGAGCTTATGATAATCGTGCGCGAGATGCGTGAGAAACGGAAATTTTATCGTGAGACCTCCTCTGCGATATTGAAAAGGATAATATGTGATGTGGTTCGCGGCACATTTTCGGACAATCGTGGAACTATTGATAGGGTCATTGCATTTATCCGCGCAAATTATTCGAGCCGCATAACCAACCGTGAGATCGCGGAGAACGTGAATTATCATGAATATTATGTGAATAAGCTGATGCTCGATCAGACCGGAATGACGATACATCAATATCTTTTGAATTTTCGTCTTCAAAGTGCCGAGAAGCTGTTGCTGACCACAGATCAGAGCGTTTCGAGGATAGCCGAATTGAGCGGATTTACTTCGTCTGCCTATTTTATAAGCGCGTTTAGAAGAAAATTTGGAGAAACTCCGAACGAATATCGGCGGAGAAGCGGTCTTATATGATTATATTTTACAAAATATTCACAAAAACTTCTTTTCGGTGTAGTCTATAGGCTATATAATTATTAGGAAGAAAGCTTGAAAGGAAATATTATGGATTTAAAAAAATTTACAAGGACAGCGGTGATAGTGGTATTCATCGTTGCGATAACCGTAGCTCTCGGTCTCAGGGCGGTCATAAAAAAAGTCGCCGGAATGATAACCGGCGGTGTTCAACAGGTCAGTGAGCTCATTGATGTCACTGGCGATGGGATAAATTTTGCCGATTACATAAAGATCGATTCGACTGGGATATATGTGGGCGATTCGACAAAGGTGCTCGGTGACAGCGGCGAAGTGAGTGCCGACATGGGCGGAAGGATAGATGTGACCGAAGCGGATTTTTCGCAGTACAGATACTGCTTTGACGCTGATATAAACCGTGCGCTCGATATTTCGGTGACGAATTGTGATGTAATAATTGCGAGCGGAGATAATGCTTCGGTGATCGTTGATGTGCTTGAGAGCGAAGACTTTAAGTACAGCTTTTCGACTGTGAGCAACACGCTCACGATACGCGATTCACAGCACGAAGCAGAAAAGAAGAGCATAAATATTTTCGGCTATGAGCTGTCTCTTGGCGCGGTCGAACGGACAAATTCATATACCGGACTTGGGATGATAGTATATCTTCCACAGGATTTTGACGGCGAGATACTTGTATCCACAACGAATGGCGAGGTAAAAATAGGAAATCTCAAGCTTACCGAAAAGCTTTCCGTCAGCACATCCGAGGCGAATGTTTCCTTGTCTAATATAGAGGCATATGAGCTGTCGGCGAAAACAACGAACGGTCGAATGGACATTTCGGACATTTCGGCGACCGAGGTTGAGTTTTCGAGCATCAACGGTCGATTGGAGCTTGAAACTCTGACAGCAAAGCGTTTGAATGCGAAAACAACGAATGCGTCTATAGATTTTTCTCGGCTGTTCGGTGAGAAGTTTGTATTCGAGACCTCAAACGGTGATATTGATGGTTCGATACTCGGAAGCGAATCTCTGTTTTCAATAGAGACCGAGACAGACCGCTATGCCTATCCGAGCTCTGTGGAAAATCCACGTGCGCAGTACAAGCTTACTGCTAAGACCTCCGGCGGAGATATTAATGTCAGATTTACCGAATGAAATAAAAAAAGCTCCGGGCGGAGCTTTTTTAGTTTATATTTTAAGATAATACCGAAGCTTATCTTGCGATTCTTCCGGTGCCATCGCCGCCGATGAGCTTTTCGACCTCTTCGACAGAAACAAGGTTGAAGTCACCGTTTATGGTGTGCTTCAGGCAGGATGCGCCGACTGCAAATTCGAGTGCTGCCTTTGCATCGCCCTTTGTTGCGAGACCGTATATGAGACCGCCTGCGAAGGAGTCGCCGCCGCCTACGCGGTCAACTATATCTGTGATGTCATATATGCGGCTGCGTGCGAATATCTTGCCATCGTTTATGCAAGCCGACCATACATTGCGGTTTGCGGATTTGGATTCGCGAAGAGTGATAGCAACGGTCTTTACGTTCGGGAAGTCGGACATTACCTTGTCGCTTATCTCTTTATAGCAGTTGAGGTCTATTTCACCGAGCTCAGGCTTGTTGGACGAGCTGATTCCGAGTGCCTTCTGGCAGTCCTCTTCGTTTGCGATTACGACATCGACATACTTTACGAGTTCGGGCATGACTTCATCAGCACGCTTTCCGTATTTCCAGAGCTTTGCACGGTAATTGAGGTCACATGATGTGGTGACACCAAGCTCCTTTGCGGTCTTAAGTGCATTTATAGCTTCGGCTGCGACACCTGCATCGACTGCCGGAGTTATTCCTGTGACGTGGAACCACTTAGCATCTGCGAGGATGGACTTCCAGTCGAAATCGCCTTCCTTGATATTTGCGAAGGAAGAAAATTCGCGGTCGTAGATGACCTTTGAGGGACGCTGGCATGAGCCGGTCTCAAGGTAGTATATACCCATTCTGCCCTTTGTGTGAGCGATGTCGGAGGTATCGACACCGTATTTTCTAAGCTCGCGCTCGCAAGCCTTTCCGACATCGTTATCGGGAAGTGCGGTAACAAATTTTGCATCGAGTCCGTAATTTGCAAGGGATACGGCAACATTGGCTTCACCGCCGCCGAAGGTAGCTTCAAGAGTCGGCTGCTGGAAAAGACGGTCATAGCCGGGGGATTTCAGGCGGAGCATGATCTCGCCGAAGGAAACGAATTTATTATGCATGATAATATCTCCTTTGATATTTTTTACTGATTTATTTTCTGCTTTGAAATATCAGACAGAAAATTTCTCCAATATATATTATATCACACTTCAACTAAAAATGCAATAAAAAATCGACCGATTTTTCAAAAAAATATCTGAAATCGGTCGATCGTTTGCTATTTGACATCTATACCGCCAAAGATTGCGACGGCATTTATCTTTATAGTCGGGAATCCATCGTTGGGAACACGGAGCTTTGATTCGCTTATGCCGCCGAAGATCGGAAGGCAGTTGGTTTCTACATTAACTCCCTGAGGAAGGCTAATATCTATTCCGCCGAATATCGCAGCAGCGTATATCGTCGAACCGTCCGTTATCTCGGCTTTGTCGAGCTTGAGTTCTATTCCTCCGAAAAGCGCGGTGCATATAGCTCCATCGAACAGCTTTCCGTTATAATTCGGAGTGCGTCCGGAAAAGAGAGCTATATAAAACTTTGATAGGTTTGCTGTCTTGGCATTGAATATTATGAAGAAGCCTATCGCGAGTATCAGGAGCGGTATGAACGATCTTGCCAGCCATTCCGGGAGGATTCCGAGAGATTTCACGAGCAACATTGCTCCGACTATAAGGAATGTTGATGAGACCGGCTTAAATCCGTTTGAGACCATAGATACTACAGACGGAATTATAATGAACAATGTCCACCAGCCCGGAAAGAACAGCGTGAAATTCCATACCTCAAATATGTTTCCGAGATAGCCTATTGCGATGATGACCAAAAGTATACCGATAACTATATTTGTCGATAATTTTATCTTCACGCTGCTGCTCCTTTATATCAATAGTAGAAGTTTGCGGTGCAGGATGCGAGCGGATAGTCGCTTATGACATCGTTGTTGAGTATCACGCTGTCCGCATATCCTGCTACCAGAGTCTGAAGTCTGACTGCGTTTACGGTGGATCCTATATCTCCGATCAGCTCGGATTTATAGGGCTCGGTATTGTATGCGCCGTCTATGAGTTCGTAGCGGCGGACTATAGATATACCGTAAGAGGTCTCAACGGTCTTGGTCTCACCGACATTCATTTTCATAACTGCGGAGGTTATTTCGGTGGGGAGGAAGGTGCATGCGGAGGTGATGTAGTATCCGTCTTCGAAGTGCTGCATTCCGGTGTCTTCGCTGTATTCGAGTACGAGCTCATCGTAGTCTTCACCTGCCGCTATGCGCTTTTCGAGGTCTGCGGCGAGCTCCTTTTGAGCCTCTATCTCGTCTGCTGTGAGGGTTATCGTCTTATATGCCGTACCTTCATCATTTATGACCGGATCGCCGTTCTCATCATATTCGTATTTTACATCGGTGCGGATGAGGATATGCTTACAGCGGTAGTAGTTTTCGGAATAATACTTTTCAATATCTGCTTCGGAAGCGGCATCTATGCCGTTTTCTCCGTAGAGATAATCCTGTACTGCCGAGATCTTAGCTTCGGCGATGTATATCTCCTTGAGCATATTTGAATTTATACCATAGGGCGAGAGGGCGGAGTTGAGCGCGGATTTGCTGCCTGCCTGAGTGATCTTTTCCTCCATAGCGTTGTCTATCTCCTTGAGAGTGTCATCGCTGACGGTGAGGTCGTATTCCTCGAAAAGACCGAGAAGTATCGCGTTCTGCATTATCTGCGAGGCTGCCATAGCTCCGAGATAGTCGCCGACTGTGATCGTATCGGTCATCTGTGCCGACCAATATTGTGCGTTATCCGTTGTTGTTCCGAACATACTGTAGAGGTACATTGCTTTGTATTTACTCATCCAGTAGCAGTACATATTCGACGTTATCTTTACCTGTCCGAAGGACATAGCCGATGTGGTTGCACCGCAGCCGACTATTGCAAGCGTCATTACAACGGCGAGCAGCAGGGCTGTCAGGCGTTTTAGCGCGGATGTTGTGTGTTTCACTTTGAAAATCTCCTTAAAATTAATGTAATATCTATTATACATCATTTCCCGAGGTTTGTCCATAGCTTTGGCGAAAAATTTACAGATTTTATTAAGTTTTCAGCTTAAAATATATATATACGGGTATCGCAGACCAACCGTGGCAGAGGCTTCCTGCGTTGGCGAATGCCGATTCACCTTCTAAGGTCTCCCAGAAGCTCGTTGCGCCGTTCATCAGCATATATCCCCATTTTTCGGCTATATCGGAGAGGATATATTCGGAGTTTGCTTTGTCTCTCATCAGAGCCTCATATTTGAATATGCTGTGGCTGAGTGTTACTTCTTTGAGCTTTTTCGATTTTAGGGCATCGAGAACATATTTTTCATTTTGCTTTGGGACTGCGCCAGCGCAAATGAGCAGAGAATTTGTTAGCTCGCTGTAGTTGTATTTCTGCTCGTTCTTTATATAGGAAGCGTAACAGTTGTGTTCGCTGTCCCAAAAAGCTTGGACGGCTTCGCGCATTTTGTCGGCTATGAGCTTGTATTTTTCGCTATCCTTTTCGCCGAGCCTTTCGCAGATATATGAGAGCGAATCGTATGCCATGATTACGAATGCCGACAGCGGTGCGTCAAAGCTCAGTTCACCGTTTGTGCGTGATTCGCTGAGTCCGTCCTGCCATTCGTAGAAATTCCAGTATTTTTTATCCTCAAAGCAGCGTATGAGTCCGTTTTCGAGGTGAGCTTCAAAGGCTTCGGCTATTTTCTTCGCCGTTGGCAGAAGCTCTTTTGGCGTTTCGAGATCACCGCTGTATTTTAGATATTCACAGAGCTGGACAATGAATATCGCCGAGAATGACGGTATGGTTATCGAGACCTTGGCAGGTGAGCAGAGTTCAAGAAGACCGTCATCGCGGATCGAATGCGCTATGAGCTTTAATGATGCGGCGGCAAATTCGGTCTCGCCGAACGCATAATATCCGCAGAGCATTTGATTTCGCGAATCCATCGTATAAAGTGCCTGTTCGCGCCACGGGCAGTCTTCGTAATGCTCGTGCATACAGAGCTTCAGGGTCTCAATGCAGGTTTCGTATATTTTCTTATGCAGCAGATCGTCTGTCGGGCCGGGAACTGAGTTCTTTAGCGGATATGTGGTCGAGCGTATTCCCGCGTAGAAGAGCTTGCATTTTTTTGTATAGATATGCAGCTGCATATATCGCAGTCCCAGGCGGAGAAGCGGCTGTTCGAAGCGGTTTCGTCCTGTCTTTGCGTGGTATTTTACCGCAAAGTTCCTGCCGCCGATATATGTTCTGACGCGGAGATCGGCTAAATGCTCGCCCCAGCCTATGAATATGTCGCATTCCTTTTCGACCTCTATATCGAGCGACAGAAAGCCAGTGCTTTCCTTTTCGAGATCGATGAGAGCGAATATTCCGTCTGCTTTTTCGGATGCCGAAAGCTCGATACCGTTTTCATTCGGCAGAACACATTTTCCGCACAGATATTGAGTAGTTATGGCAGAGCTTTGCATATATTCGGCGGTAGTGCCTACACTTCCCATGTCAAAGAACTCGCCTTTGTTTATGAGTCCGGCTTCGGTGTTTTCGGATATATCGAGCTTTTTTACCGGTCTTGGCAGAAATTCCTCGTTTCCGCCGACAAGGAACGAATCGGTGATCTGTGTATCAATGGCCGTGGAATCATATTCAAAGGTGAAGCCGAGCTGTCCCGAGACCTTCGGAATATTTTCACCCGACACGAAATTCGGATCGAGCATGGTTTTGGTATTTTCTCCCGAAGCACAGGTTATCTCGTCTTTACAACTTATCTCGAATATAACGAAGGCGGGCTGTGCTCTGTAGGTCGAAAAATCGCAGCCGGGGTGATGTGCGATGATTTTTAACGTGTTTTCGACTCTGTCGGCATATTCGGATATGTCGAGCGTGTCAAAAAACAGCATATCCTCATAGCCTGGATATTGTCCGGTCGAGACAAAACGGTCGTTTATATACAAGGCATAGTTGCCGTCACAGGCGAGCTTTATTTTATCTCCTTTTTCAAATACCGCAAAAAAATCAACGTATGAATTTATTTTGCATGAGGAGCTGTTCCATATCTTTTTTCCCTTTTCGAATTTCATCGTTCGGTTTCCTTTCTGTACTCCGATGGTGAGCATTTTTTTATTTTTTTGAAATTTCTGTATAGGTCTGACGGTGAGCCGAATCCGCTCCGTTCGGCTATCTCGGTTATCGAAAGATCACCCTTTAAAAGCTCAGCGGCGACCTTTACGCGAAAGTTGTTGAGAAATTCTATCGGTGAGACCGAATATTCGCGTTTAAATTCCTTGATGAACCAGCTTTTTGAAAATCCGCATTCTGCGGCAAGGATGTCGTTGTTCAATTCCGATGAATATGATGTCGTGATCAGATGTATCGCGGCTGAGAGCTTTCCGTGGTCGATCTTTTGCGGTTCTCTTTCACCGTCTCCGAGCTTTGTCAAAAACAATGCGTACCAGAGTGCCGCTTCTTTTTTATCTCGTGCTTCGAGCATTGCACGCAAAAGTGGGCGAAGCTCGCTCGAAACCACCGAGTGCAGACCGCACGGCAGAGATATTCCGATATTTATCCCACAGTCCGCAAGGAGCTTTTCGCTGTCAAAATAAATAAATTCACAGCAGCAGCTCGATATTGCACGGGAATAGTGGTGTACTCCTGCCGGAACTATCATAATGTCTCCGCCGTTTATGGCGGTTACATTGTCCTCGACGACCCACAGTCCGTTTCCGCAGCGGCAGATCCCGACCTCGCAGAGATTGTGGTAGTGAAGTGCGGTTATTTCATTTTTCGGGAGACTTGTGACCACACTGTCGTGCTGTAGTACCGGAGTGTCCGGAAAAATGACCGGGAAAGAGCTTTTTTGCACGATATTCGCCACTTTTTTCATTGAAATCTCTCCTAAAATATGATATAATTTATTATAACATATTTTTTTATTAAAGTCAAGGAGTAGTGAAGATGTTTTTCATAGGATCTGACAAATTAAAGGTTGGAATATCGGACGAGCTTCTGAAGATAGGCTCGGTCGAGCTTGACGGTGAGGTGTGCGGCGAGACAAAGGAGCTTTTTTCGATAAGAACACGCGACCGTGGCGGAAATGCGTATATATTCAAGCCCTCGGATGCTGAACGCTCTGTGGAATGCTCTGAAAATTCAGCGGTAATATCGTATGCCTTCGAGAATTTTGATGTAAAAGTCGAAATAATGGGCGGCAGCAGGATAACCTGGCGGCTTTATTTGAAGAACCGTTCGGAGCTTGCGGTCGAATATATCGATTTTCCGTCGGCTGACTTCCTCGGAAAGCTCAAAAAGAACGGCGGTACATCTACTGTCATATCCTCTTACAACGAGGGACTTCTGGTCGATGATCAGACACACAAGACAAAAATGGATGATCCGGAATATCCGTCTCAGGGCGGCTACATGATGTTCCCGTATATGCTGTCGGCGCAGTTCATGCTCTGGACTAAGGGAAACTGCGGTATCTATATGGGTGTACACGACAGCTCGCGTGCGCCGAAGGGACTTGATTTCCTTTGCAAGGAGGATTCGACCGAATTTCGCACACGTTTATTCATGGGCGGAGAATTTTCGGGTGATGTTGAAACTCCCGAGATCGTATGGCAGGCATTTGAGGGAGACTGGCAGGATGGAGCGGATATTTACCGCGAATGGCTCGAAGATACGTTCGATGCGAGACCGTTGGTCGAGACAGAGCTTCCGGACTGGTATAAGAACGACCTTCCGCTCGTTATAACCTATCCGGTGCGCGGAATACACGATATGGATGAGATGAAGCCTAACAAGCTCTTTCCGTATGAAAATGTTCTTCCGCTTGTAGATGAGTTTTCGAAAAAGACAAATTCGCGTATCATGGTGCTGCTCATGCACTGGGAGGGCACTGCGCCTTGGGCACCGCCGTATGTTTTCCCACCCTACGGCGGAATAGAGATGTTCGACAGCTTTATGAAAAAGCTGCACGATGACGGAAATCTGCTCGGTGTTTATTGCAGCGGACTCGGATTTACCGAACAGTCGAATCTTATTGCTGAATATAATCTTTCCGACAAGATAATCGAAAATCATTACAAGGACGGCTTCTGCGTAGCACCAGATCAGTCGCTTCCGCACAGCCGTATATGCACGGGTCAGAGATCCGGATATGACATCTGCCCGGCATCCGAGCTCGGAAAGGGAATACTTGACGAGGCACTTGAACCGCTTTTGAAGAGCGGAGTAGATTACATCCAGGCACTCGACCAGAATCACGGCGGCGGAATGTATTTCTGCTATTCACAGTCTCACGGACATCCGCCTGTTCCCGGCAAATGGATGACCAAGGCTTCGAAGGAGCTGCTTCGCGGCTGGAAGGAAAAATGCCCGAACACTCTGCTCGGCTGTGAATCCGCGGCGGCTGAACCGTACATAAACGAGCTGAGACTTTCGGACAACCGATATGAGCTTTGCTATATGTTCGGAAAGGCAATACCGCTCTATTCGTATATTTTCCATCCTTATCTCAGAAACTTCATGGGCAATCAGGTCTCCTGTCCTTTAGGCTATACGACCGAGCTTTTGGAGATGCGTCTTGCATATTCCTTCCTCGCAGGTGATCTTTTGACGCTCGTTCTGAATGATGACGGAGAGGTAATGTTCCATTGGGGAATGCGCGATTTCTCGAAGACTCCGGATCGTGATGAGATAATCGGATTTGTCGCGGATATGCAGAGCTTCCATAAGAAATATCCCGAGGTATTCGCAGATTCACGCATGATAAAGCCTGTGCGCTTCGAATGTGATGAGCTGACTCTCGAAATGAGATACGGAAAGCCTGCGATGGAATTTGCAGTGCTTTCGACAGCATGGAAGACCTCCGAAAAGTCGGTTCAGTTCTTTGTCAACTGGACAAAAGAGCCGAGAGAATGTGTATTTTCTGCCGACCGTCCCGAAGGGTTCCCGGAAAAGCTCGTGCTTGCTCCGCTTGAAATAAAGGTTTTGGAATATTAAAAAATATCCGGAGAAGGTCTGCTTCTCCGGATATTTTTTATTTATGTGCTTCTTCCCATTTACGGCGGCGTGCATCGTATATCTCGTCCGGAATATCGGGCGTTCCTTTTGAATAGGAGGGAAGAAGCTGATCGCCTGCGACCTTCGGATCAGTGCAGCGGCGGTCGTTGCGCCATTCATCGCGTGCCGATACATCGCGGAGATTTGGTATATCCTGCGGAATTCCGCCGTTCAGCACTGAGATATATCCGAAGAAGCCGCACATCCACATATCTACAGCTTCATAGACATCGATATATTCGGTGTCTTTGCCCATTATGCGGTCGATGGCATTGTGCAGACAGAAGAAGTCGCTTCCGCCGTGACCGTGTGCTTTAGCCTTATCCGACATCGGATATTCGGGAACATATGTTTCGAGCTTTGCATCGTTTGCACCGTCATAACTGTCGAGGAACTGATATACGCGGCTGACATTGTTTTGTCTTGCATCCTCACGCGCCGATTCCATTCTGCCTTTTGAGCCGTATACTGTGTACCAGATCGAATCCTTTGCGAGATTTCCGTGAATGCTCTTGAATACCGCGCCGTTTTCAAGTGTTACCATTTCTACAGCCGCCGCGCCTGCACGTGCGCCCATTCGCGCAGTTCTGGCGTTGAAGGGCATTTCAAAGCCTGTGACTTTGGTCGGACGCATTCCGGTGATATGTATGATCGGGCCTGCCGAGTGAGTGCAGTAGAAGAATGCAGTCATAGCATTTCTCCAATGCTCTCTTTCACCGTAGGTTATGTCTGTCCAGATAGGCTCGCAGTTATGTACATATTCGCCCTCACCGTATTCAAATTCGCCGAGCAGACCTGCACGGTATTTTTCGCGCATCTCATGCGGTGCGCTCATGAAGCAGTAATTTTCAGCATAGCAGTAGGTCTTTTTTGTGCGCTCGACACATTCGATGAGCTTTACCGCTTCTGACATAGTTTGGCAGGGAAGCACCTCACTTATTACGTTTTTGCCTGCTTCCATCGCCTTGATTGCGAAGGGGGCGTGCTCATTTGCATAGTTTGCGAGCATTACTGCGTCCATATCCTCTTTGAGAAATTCCTCGTAGTCGGTGTAATAGTTTATTGTATCTCTGCCGAGCTCGTTCTTGACCTTTTCAAGCCCTTCCTCCCATTTATCGCATATCGCGACAAGCTCAGCGTTTTCCGCGTCACGGCAGTATTTCCACATCATGCCTCCGCGTCCTATGCCGACAACTCCTATTCTGCATTTTTTCATGATATTATCCATCCTTCCGTTTTTGATCTATAGGCAGACATGCCTTGATATGACATTATTATATCAGATTTTTTTGCCGGTGTAAATGGAATTTTTCCATGATTATATGTAAATATGCCATTGACAAACCAAAGAGCATATGATATAATTTATTCGGGAGGGGAGATATATGGACAATATCTGTCGTTTCGTGCGCACCGAAAACTCTGCGGACATCACGATAATCAATTTTGTTTATGAAAAAACGGCTGAATTTCCGCAGAAGCTTGTGACACCTGCGGCATATTCCTTGCACGCGGTGACGAGCGGCTCGGGCTTTTTGCATACTGCGCTCGGTGTTTGTGAAATCCAAGAAGGCGATCTGTTTTTTACTTTTTCCGCAAAGCCGTATTATATAGAAAATTCGGGCGGTCTGCAGTACATATACATAAGCTTTGTTGGTTCGAGGGCGGCAGGATTGCTCGAACGTGTCGGGGCGGATGTAAGCAGAGCGGTGTTCGGCGGGAAGTTTGATATTTGTGAGAGATGGAAAAATGAATTTTTCGAGACCTCTGATGAAGGAATGGATCTTGCGGCGGAGGGACTGCTGCTATTGACCTTATCTTCACTCTGTAACAGCTGCGAGGAGTCTCGGACGGAAGATTTCGACAACGGGATATTGAAGCTGAAAAGCTACACCGATCTGAATTTTACCGATGAGGGACTGAATCTGATAAGTGTCAGCGAAAGATTTTCATATAGCCCGAAGTATGTTTCTGCGGCGTTTTCAAGGCTCGTGAAGCGCACATATTCGGAATATCTGCGTGGACTTCGGATGGAACACGCGAAAAGACTTTTCGAGAGCGGAATGCTTAGTGTTAAGGAAGCAGCTGCTGCGTGCGGATATTCGGATGCGCTGTATTTTTCGAAGGTGTTCAAGGAATGGTTCGGTATACCGCCGAGAGAATTTATCAAAAAATGCCGTGAGTGTTGAATTATACAACAAATGCGTTGAAAAATACATTGAAATTCATTTTTAAATGATGCATAATATAACTAATCTCAGCCGAGATAAGATGAAGTATTCGGCTGAAAAATATAGTTCGGAGGCACTATTATGAAAAAAATTTTCTCTTTTGCACTTGCAGCACTTCTTTGCACCGCTACCATGAGCGCAGGTGTTTCGGCTCATAAGGACTACGGTTGCTGGGGTGAAGTTCCCACATCGTCCGATAAGGTCGTACTTGACGGAAAACTCGATGATGTATACAAGAAGGGACTTGTTGTCGATGTAAATCTTGCTGACGGCAATCATGCAAATGCGAAGGTATATATGATTTGGAACGATGACGGTCTTTATTGTGCATTTGAAGTAACCGACCCCGATCTTTGCGAGATCGATCTTTCAAAGAACGCATGGGAGCTTGACGGTGTTGAGATCACATATGACTGGAAGAACGACGGTTCGACTCGTCACAAATGGCTGATTCACTATGATGGTACTGTTGTTAAGGCAGGAGATGCTACTCTCGAAGCTATCGAGGCAAAGGCTACCAATACCGAAAATTCTTACATAGTTGAAACTAAGGCGATTCTTCCGGATGGTGTCGAGGCAGGTTCGGGTATCGGTATAAACCTTCTTCTCGATGATATGTCCGGTGGAAACTCCACTCGTACAATAGTGCGTTCGGCACAGTCCGGAAATGCTTCCGAGAACGAAGTTGCTAAGTTCGACTACATCACTCTTTCGGACAAGAAGGTCTCCGCAGCCGCTGCTAAGCCGGCAGCCGCAGCTCAGACTGCTGACCTTACTGCTGTCGCAGCTCTTCTCGCAGCAGCATCCGGCGCAGTAGTTGTTTCCAAGAAGCGCAGATAATTTAAACTACTATCTTTTTCATTGCTTTCACCGAGCTTTATGCTCGGTGAATTTTTTTCGGATAAAACAAAATATCCCGCATAAAGGCGAGATATTCTGTCTGTTGCAGCAGCTATATTTTAAAATGCAAAAGGTTGGCTGTATAACATATCACTTTGCAAAGCAGCAGTATGATGTGTTATCAAAAGCTTCTCACCGAAAGTTTTATCGCTTCGAGAGGGAAGATAAAGCTGTTATCAACGTATTGACTTTTGAAAAATTAAGACGTTATTCAAGCGTGCTTTTTACTTCTACTTTTCCGTTTATGCGCTTTAACTCAACGGTGAGTCTTCCTTTAGATGTTTCTATCGAGCCTTTGGCGTAGTTCATAGAGTCCGGGAGCTGCGGATTTATCTCATAGCTTTCAAAGCCTGGCTTTGTCGGTCTTATGCCGAGTATTCCCGAAAACAGCTGTCTTGCAGGTCCTCCGAACATCGGATGACAATGTGATGACCATCCCTGCCATGCTTCCCATATCGTTGTCGCACCGTTCCGCTTCATATAGAGGTAGCTGCCGAGTGAATCGTTTTCGATGAGTTTTCCGAAGGTGTCGGCGTGTCCCGACTCAAAGAGCAGCTCACAGAGGATGTCGGTCGCGAGAAATCCCGTGTCGAAATGTCCGAGGTCATCGTAGTATTCGGCGCATTCGTCCGCTCTGACTATTCCGAGTGCTGCACCGTAGACGAGTCTGCCCTGTGTTTTGTCGTATTCTCCTCTGAAATAATTGCTTTTTACGGCTTCGAGCGTGTCCTTTTCGAGCTTATCATATGCGAAGGCTGTTCCGATCTCGTTTGCCATCTCGCGCATCATTCTTAGACTTATTATCAGATAATAGCTGTTCACGAGCGGTTCGGGTAGCTTGCATTTTTCGAGCGTACACCAGTCTCCGAGACACCAGCCGCCCTCCTCATCACGCACTACAAGAGAATTTTCGCTGTGGTCTGTGAGGTATTTTATCCACTTTTCCATCGCCGAATAGGTCTCTTTTATTATAGAGCTTTCGCCGAAGATCTTCCAGAAATGGTACGGAACTATGACGACGGCACAGCCCCATCCGCCGGGACCTCCGCCTCCGCCCATGAAGGGTGCAGTATGCTGTATATGACCTGTATCGGGGTCTTGGCAGTCGAGAATATCCTGTATCCATTTTCTGTAAAATTCGCGGCTGTCAAGCAAAAGCATTGCGGTCGGTGCGGTTATCTGACCGTCTCCGGTATATCCGAGACGTTCGCGGTGCGGACAGTCGGACGGAAAGCTGCCGTGCATATTGTCAAGCTCTGTTCGGATATATGCGTCATAGAGGAAGTTGCAGCCTTCGCTGTCCGATTCGAAGGTCGATGTAACCTTAACATCGGCATGGACTACGACTACCTCAACACTTTCAAATTCTCCTTCGATCTTAAAATATCTGAAGCAATGCCAGACGAATTTCGGCTCATATGTGCGCTCTGTGCCGTCACAGATAAAGGTGTCGGTCATTGTTTGATTTTTTCCTGTTGCGGTGATATATCCGTTTCCTGTGGATTTCAGAAATAGGTCATCGTTTTGGATGTTTTCGGCAAAGGTCAACTTTATTTTACCGATATAGCCCTTTTTAGAGCTTACCTTGACGAAGCCGGTTATGTTTTCACCTGCATCGAAGATATTTTCACTGAGCTTTTTCGGAGTTATGTATCTTATTATTCGGTCGGGCGTGCCGATCTCATGGCATAGCTCGGAGCTTGGATTTGGCAGAGTCATAACATTTTTTTCGTTTTTGGTGACAGTCGGGTCGATTATCTCTCCGATGAACAGATTCGAGTAGATTATCTCGCTCTGATACCATGTCTCACTTCCATCGGAGCGTATCGTTCGATCCTCAAATTCTATCGAGTATATACATTTTACTCTTTTGCCATAGGACATCTCGCCCTCGGCTATTCGTTCGTCCTGTATGAACCATCCGCCGGCGAGCTGGATTTCGAGGATGTTTTCGCCGTCCTTGAGCATTTCGGAAAGGTCGAAGGTCTTATAGTATATTCTGTGCGTGAAATGATCGCGGCAGGGATAGGTTATCTTTTCGAATTTCCTTTCCTCATAGTCGGTCGGGTTCGGAGAGAGCATATCGTTTCCGAGCTTTTTTCCGTTCAGGCGGGCTTCAAAATATCCGAGTCCTGTAACGTATATTTTTGCGTTTTCGGTTGAGTTTGCATTGAATCTGCGGACGATGACAGGTGAGGCGGAGGCTTCATCGGGTGCTATCCATTTTGAATTTGAAAGCGGTGAGTTCATTTTAATATCCTTTCGTTTTATATTTAAAAATTCCAAAGAGGTTATCAATATGTAAATTATTTGTTTATATTATAGCATTTTTTATAAAAGTATGCTATAATATATCTATCGAAGGATATGACAAATCTATCATTTAGTGAGGATATGATGAGTATCAAGGGAAATATAGATCTTTGCTTTGGAAGCAAAGACACAGAGGATTTCGATCTTACGCTTATGCGTAATGTGCCCGACAGAGTTAGAAAATGCGACAGGCATTGGCACGACTGCTTTGAGATAATGTCAGTATACACAGGACGCTGTGAAGTGAACATCGGTGGTTCATCTTTTATGCTCGAAGCCGGAGATATTGCAGTGATACCTCCGCGTCTGGTGCATTCAACCTACAATGAGCCTGACTGGGGTTTTACTGGCTTGGTCTACGGATATACAGAATCGGTGATATATTCGCCCGATCTGTCTATTTCGAATCTGAAGTATCTTTCGCCGTTCAGAAGCTATCGTCCGGTCGGTGAATATATTCTTCGCGGCGGTATGGACTGTACGGCAAGAGTGAGGAAAATATTAGATCGAGGGGCTGAGATATTTGAGAGCCGTGATGTGCTGAGGGCGATAAGGATGCGCGCAAATATTTTGGAGCTACACGCGGAGCTTTATTCGTTATATTCTTTTTCAAATCTGCCGGAGAAAGCTTTCGGACATCTGCTCGAAGCACAAAAATACATTGAAGCACAGCTGCCGAACGAGATCTCTCCCTATGAGGTTGCGCGAGAGATACACATAAGCTACAGCCATCTGTCGCGAATAATAAAATCTGAGCTCGATATGACCGTTTCTGAGCTGATAATGTCAATGCGGATAGATCTTGCCGAGCGACTGTTTATAGAGGATCATGACATAAATGTCACGGAATGTGCGCTAAGGGTCGGATTTGGTGACACGAGCTATTTTATAAAGCGGTTCAAGCAGCTTAAAAGCATCAGTCCGGGCGAATATATAAAGCTTATAAGGAGGTCGGACACTTGAAGATAATCGAGGATATTCATGAGCTTTCGGCGATGAAGGTTAATTTTAGGGAGCTTGGTGTGTTCGTTTTCAAGGTGGATAATTTTGAAGAATTAAAGTACAGAAGACATATAAACAATATTTATTTGATAATCGACGGCAGATACAGGTATAAATATTTGGATTCTGATGGATTTGTCGATGCTGGCAAACGTGATATTCTGCTCTTGCCGCGAGGCAGCAATTATACGCGGACTGCACTCACTTCCGAAAATTTTGGGAACGGTATATGTCTCGATTTCAACATGGTGGATGAGAACGGAGAGGAGATATTGTTTTCGCCGGAGATAAAGCTCCTGACTAACGACAGCGACGGATATTATGAGAGAATGTACCGAGAAGCGATAAATGCGCAGCTTGACGCACACGGTGAATTTGCCTTCAGAGCGGCGGTATATAATTTATTTTCGCATTTATTATCCGAAAATGACAGATTTTCCGCTGCCGATTGTATTTTCAGGGATATTGCACCGGCGATAAAAAGCATTGAACAGTTTCCGCAGAACAATCTGACAGTCGAGGAGCTTGCGAAACGCTGCAATGTTTCACAGACGCGGTTGAGACAGCTTTTCAAGGTATATACCGATGGTCTGAGTCCGGTCGAATATCGCAACAGTCTGCGTATCGCTAAGGCAAAGGAGCTTGTTTCGAATGCTCATAACAACTATTCGCTCGAATCTATAGCCGAGATGCTCGGCTTTTATGACGCTTCGTATTTTATAAAGACCTTCACGAAGCTCACAGGCATGACTCCGAAGGAATACAGATCATCTATGAAGTCAAATATTTGACCGAGATCTGCGTCTTTTAGTCTGAAATAAAATATGCAAAAGGAGCATTACTATGAAAAGATATGGTATCGCGGCAATACTGCTGTCGGCAATACTTTTGACCTCCTGCGGAGCTGATGAGCTTACCGCGGGTGAAAAATTTTCTTATGGATACGGAGAGGTGGCTGCTTTGGAGCTGAATGATTTTTCGATAAGGCTTTTTGATGCCTGTATGAGCGAGGGGGAGAACACACTAATATCGCCGCTTTCGGTGCTTTTTGCGCTCGGAATGACTGCCGAAGGGGCGTGCGGCAATACACTTTCGGAGATAGAAGCGGCTGTCGGACGCGATATTGCCGAGCTTTCGGAGAGCTTAAATTCAGTTTATTCTACTATTGAGTCGGCACAGGGCGATAAACAGCGTGTAAGGCTTGCGGATTCGATCTGGATGCGCGAATATGATTTTACGCCGAACGAGGAATTTTTGAAGCGGAATGCCGAGGTGTATGCGGCGGACGTATATTCTGCGCCGTTTGACAGCTCGACACTTCACGACATAAACAAATGGGTGAGCGGAAAGACTGACGGCATGATAAAGGATATTCTCGATGAGATACCTGAGGATGCGATTATGTATCTTGTAAATGCATTGAGCTTTGAATGTGAGTGGAAGGACATTTATAAGAAAAACGATGTCAGAAATGCGGATTTTCATTTGAGTGACGGAAGTACAAAAAAGGTAAAAATGATGTATTCGGAGGAAACATCATATCTCGAAGGAAAGGATTTTTCGGGCTTTATCAAGTATTATTCGGGCGGAAAATATGCTTTTGCGGCGATACTTCCGAATGAGGACAGCTCGGTTGAAAAGGTCATAGATTCGCTTGACGGCGAGAATCTTACGAAGCTTTTAAATGAGCCTGTGCTTAACGGAGTGGTGTCTGCTGGCATACCGAAATTTTCGGCAGAATACTCTGCGAAGCTCAATGATGTGCTGAAAAAGCTTGGAATATCCGATGCTTTCGACCCAGACAAGGCAGATCTCAGCAATATCGGAGCTTCACCGAACGGTAATATTTTCATAAGCCGAATACTTCACAAGGCGTTTATAGAGGTTGCCGAGAAGGGAACTAAGGCAGGTGCGGCGACTGTGGTTGAGGCGGTCGATGAATGCGCTATAATATATGATAAGGCTTATGAGGTGGTGCTCGACCGACCGTTCATATATTTTATTTATTCAACCGAGAGCTGTGTTCCGCTGTTTATCGGAACTTATGCAGGTTGAAGAAGTTGTTATTTAAATTGCCGTTTTTGGCGAAGAAAACTAAACACCGTATTGACATTTTTGACAAAATGTGTTATAATATAATTACAGAATATATTATTTAAGGGGGACTTGTCAAAATGGCTGTTGCTAATTTTCCGGCACATTTTCGTGTGGTTGACGGTGAGATCGTAGAGCAGACTGTTTCGGAGCATTTAAGCGGAGTGCTTGAACGCTGTCGTGAGCTTTTGAAGCCGATAGGTCTTTCGGCGGTCGGAGAGCTTTGTGCGGCTCTGCATGACGGAAAATATTCAAATGATTTTCGCGATATGATGAAAAAAGCCGAACGCGGTGAAGAGGTCAAACGCGGAAGCGTTATCCACACCTTTTTCGGATGCAGATATATGCTCGAAAAAGGTGAAAAAGCCGAAACCGCTATAAAGTGTTTGACCGCCGAGCTTATCGCCTTTGCTGTCGGCTCACATCACGGTCTTTTCGATATTTTTGAACCGAACGGAAAGGATGGCTTCAAGCACCGCATGGGTAAGGATGCGGATCGTATTGATGCGAATTACGATGAGATACTGAAAAATTATTGCGAGCTTTTTCGCTCCGAAAAGGAGCTTGATGCGCTGTTCGAAAGTGCATCTGCCGAGATCGGCTCGGCTTATGAGCGTATAATGGCAGTTCCGGAGCTTTCCTGTAGGGTTCATTCATCCTTTACGATCGGACTTTTGGCGCGACTGATCCTCTCTGCACTCATTGAAGCCGATCGAAGCGACACTGCGGCATTTATGCTGTGCAGAAGCATTCCGAACTCAGAGCCTGACAGAGCTGAGCTGTGGAAAAAACACTTGGAACGCTTCGAGTCGCGCCTTTCGGAATTTTCAAACGATGGAGAAATAAATACGGCACGCAGACAGATATCCGATAAGTGTGCCGAATTTGCAAAAAAACCGGGCGGAGTTTGGCGGCTGCAAGTTCCTACAGGTGGTGGAAAAACGCTGTCATCGCTTCGCGCCGCGCTGTCATATGCGGCGGCACATCAGAAAAAGCGGATAATATTTACTATTCCGTTGCTTTCGGTCATAGATCAGAATGCGAAGGTAATACGCGAATATATCGATGACGATTCGTTGATACTCGAGCATCACTCAAATATATTCGAGGCTTCGCAAAAAGAGAAAAGATCGGGAAGTGAAGAGCTTGACGAAAACGAGCTTATAATCGAAAACTGGCATTCGCCGATAATAATCACCACGATGGTTCAGCTTCTCAATACTATCTTTAAGGGGCGCACCTCCTGTATACGATGCTTCCATTCGCTGATCGATTCGGTACTGGTGATCGATGAGGTTCAGTCTGTTCCGAGCAGGATGATAGATCTTTTCAATCTTGCGGTGAATTTTCTGGCGTATTTCTGCGGCTGTACGGTGATACTTTGCAGTGCGACCAATCCTTGCTTTGAGCGTATAAAGGATCATCCGATGAAGATACTCGGCGATATAGTTCCGTATGATGAGGAGCTTTGGCGAAAATTCAAGCGCACCGAGCTTATAAATTTGACCGCTTGTGCGATGGACAAGGATCAGCTTGCAGAATTTATTATCGAAAAGACCGAGGAGTTTTCGAGTCTTATCACTATCTGCAACAAGAAGAGCGAGGCTAAGGAGCTGTATTTATCGCTTAAAGGCTGCGGGTTCAGAGTTCATCATCTTTCGACCTCCATGTGCATGGCACACAGAGCCGAGGTGTTTGCAGCGATAAGGCGCGAGCTTGCGGAAGGGGAAAATGTGATCTGCATTTCCACACAGCTTGCCGAAGCCGGCGTTGATATATCCTTCGGCTGCGGAGTGAGGATAATTGCCGGTCTGGACAATGCGATCCAGACTGCGGGACGCTGTAATCGAAATCACGAGTCGGACGAGCCGCGCCCGGTCTTCATTGTGAAATGGAAGGGCGAAACTCTTACACATCTTGATGATATTAAAAAAGCGCAGACTGCATCGGAGACACTTTTTAATAAAAATATAGGCGAATTGGATTCGCCCGAAGCGGTGGATATTTACTACGAGAAGCTTTTCAAAGGTGCCGGTGAGAATGAATACAGCTTTCAAATTGAAATTAAAGGCACAAATAATAATATTCGATCCTTGCTGTCCGAAAATAAGAGCTCGATATTAAATAGCGACCGCAAAAAAGGATATTATCTGAATCAGGCATTCAAGACTGCCGGCGAATATTTTGAGGTTTTTGATGACAATACCACTGATATAATCGTTCCTTACGGTGATGGCGAGAATATAATCGCCGAATTTGCCTCGGAGCGTGCGTTGCATGATCTTGCTTATCGCGAGGAGCTTGCAGGAAGAAGCAAGCCGTATACCGTTGCTATCTTTAGGTGGCAGCGTGAGAAGCTGAATGATCTCGGAGGCTTTTTCACAGTTTGCGGCGGATCGGTGCTTGTATTGAAAAAGGAATATTATGACAGCGATATCGGAGTTGTCGTTGAGGGGGGAGAAAAGGATTTTCTTGATATATAGCAGATTAAAGTATTATATTAAAAGGAAGTGATCAAATGAACGAAGCTGTGAAACTGCTGCTTGATGCACTCGAAAAGCAGCGGAACACTATAGAATATGAGTGCTTCGGAAGCTATGCGCTTTTCACCGATCCGATATACAAGCTCGGAGGCGAAAAATGCACCTTGCAGATACCTCCGTATGAAGCAATAAAGGGGATCACGCATTCGATCTACTGGAAGCCGACCTTTATCTGGGTGATAGATGCAGTTCGCGTGATGAATCCCATTCAGACCGAGGTGAAGGGGATACGCCCGATAAAAATGAACGGCGGAAATGACCTTTCGTATTATACATATTTGAAGGATGTGCGGTATCAGGTCAGAGCGCATTTTGAGTGGAACACGAATCGTTCCGAGCTTGAAAAGGATCGCAACGAATACAAGCATCACAATATTGCCAAAAGAATGTTAGAGCGCGGCGGTCGTCGAGATATTTTCCTCGGAACGCGAGAATGTCAGGGCTATGTTGTACCGTGCGTTTTCGGTGAGGGGGAGGGAGCATATGATGACATTCCGAGAATAGACTTCGGAAACACATATCACGGCATAACCTATGCGGATGAGTCATATTCGCCCGAGACCGAGAACCGTATGACCGTGCGCTATTGGTCGGCATTCATGCGGCACGGTATAATCGAATATCCGAAGCCGTGGGAGTGTGAGCTTACGCGAACTGCGCGCGAAATGAAGATCAAGCCGTTTGGAAAAGAGTATGATAATTTCATCGGACTTGATGAATTTACAAAGGAGGACTTTGATGGGACTTCTTGAAAAAGCATATATAACGTATGAAAATCTGAAAGCAAACGTGGGTGTTGAGACAAAGGGCGAGGAAACGCTCTGCCCGATCTCGCACATTATGGCTAATGCGCAGATAGAAATACATATAGACTCGAACGGTCGATTCATTTCGGCATCATCGGTCGATAAGACAAATGCGAGGACAATAATTCCGGTGACGCTCGAATCCGGAAGCCGCACAAGTGCGGCGTATAAATCGCCGCATCCGCTGCTTGATCAGATAATGTTTCTTGCAGATTATTCACAGAGCTTTGAATATTACATAGACGGACTTACAAAATGGGCAGAGTCTCCATATACTCATCCGAAGGTCAGGGCGATACTTGATTATATCTCCGACAGAACTGTTTTGAAGGATCTCGAAAGAGAAGGTGTAATAAAGCTCACTGTAGAAAATAAGCCGGACAAAGGAGGCATAAACGGAATCGATTATGAAAAATGCCTTGTTCGTTTTGCAGTCATCGGAGAAGGTGAATATCCGGAAACTTGGAGAGATATTAGCCTTTTCAACAAGTACATCGACTATTATTCGAGCCTTCGCGAAGCGAGCGGAACTCCGGAGCTTTGCCAAATATCCTGGATGAAAGAGCTTCCGACCGAAAATCATCCGAAGGGGATAGTGACATTTGCAAACGGAGCGAAGCTGGTCTCGGCAAACGACAGCTCAGGCTTTACCTATCGAGGGAGATTTACCGAACCGAGTCAGGCTGCAACTATTGGATATACCGCATCTCAGGCGGCACACAGTGCGCTCAGATGGCTCGTTTCAAATCACAGTGTTGCGATAG
>CAZRVL010000012.1:0-41292 GCA_964603455.1 uncultured Lachnospiraceae bacterium | reverse complement strand
AGAAGTCGGAGACGGCAGTAACGCCGCCGGGGTATTTCTTATAGATGTGCTTAAGTGACAGACTTGCCATTTTTTTATCCTCCAAAAATAATTTGCGGATGCCTTTTCGATGAAAACACATCGAAAGACACAGATTTAGCCTTTATTGTATTGCTATAAAATTATACCAGATTTTCAACGAAATTGGAAGGGTCAATCCTACAAAAATCACGCCTTGAATTTGTGAGATATGCACAACATACAGGGGTATATGAAATTGTTTGGATTTGAAACACAAATTTTTATTTTAATTTATTAATAAGTTTGTTTTGCAAATGATCTTTTTTAATCATTCGTAAGGTATCTTACCATTCTGTCCGGATTGTTCACGAACTGCTTCATTAAATTAAAAGTAGCGCATTCACGATAATCGATACACTCAACAGCATCCTCTCTAAGCTCATACACCTTTGCATTCGGATACGCGACAAGGATCGGCGAATGAGTTGAAATGATGAACTGCGAGCCGCGGCTGCACAGATCGTGCATTAATGTCAGCATAGCCATGACACGTGACGGAGACAATGCTGCCTCTGGCTCATCGAGTATGTAGAGCCCGTTTCCGAAAAAACGATTTGTCATCAACGCAAAAAAACTCTCACCGTGCGACATTTCGTGAAGTGAACGTCCGCCGTAGCCGCTTATCAGCTTGGGTGAAGCGGCAGGCTGCGAATCAAGATTTTCTATCTCGGTAGCCACATTGTAAAAGCTCTCGGCACGCAGGAAATATCCATCCTTTGGACGCTTGAGAGTCCTTTCGAGCTTAATAAAATCCGAAAGCATCGAATGTGAACGCCGAGTTGAAAAATCAAAATTCTTCGACCCGCCCTCCGCATTAAATCCGCATTTCACCGCAATTGCTTCAATCAGTGTTGACTTTCCCGTACCGTTTTCGCCAACTATGAAGGTCACATCCGCAAGCTCCATACGGTCGAGCTTCTTTACCACCGGCAGCGAACGGAAATATCCATCGTTTCCAAAAAAATCGGTTTTGTCGAGAAGTTCATGCTCGATCTCGACCGCATTTATATACCTTCCCATCAGTATATCACCGCAGATGCCGAAAGCTCACGCTTTGCCGCAGCGGAATATCGATTATAGTAAGCATTCAGTGAAGCGGTCGATGTTACAGCATTTCTGAGTGCTTCACTTGTCGCTCCTGCGAGATTTTTAAATCCGCTCGACATCATAGACGTAAAATCGGCATACGGAGAAGAAAGTATTATCTCCAACATATTTATCGAGGAATTGTCGCGCAGATAGTGATCGCGCAGAGTCGAAAAATATATATCCTCGACATATTCATATGAGGAAGCGTTCAAAGCTTCAAGCACCAGACCCGAGGTCTCGGCATTTGGGGTATTGAGAAGTGCGCAGAATACCGGCGAATCGGATGACATCGGCGAACGGTAGCTCTCGCTCTCATCATACTTCGGCATCGGCAAAAGTCCCCACCGTGTATCCGAATCGGCAAGCAGTGCAGTACTCGACAAACGATCTGTATAAAATATCAGCTCACCGGAATCGAAGCCTTCATACGCGCCGCTTTGAGTATAGGTCTTGTCCGAAAAGAGCAGCTCATATATCTGATCGACCGCCTCATCGGCTCTCTCCGACATCATTATATCATCCATATAGCTAAGTGTCGGGAGCTGTCCCTTCGCGTTCGTTACATATTTTATTCCTATAGAAGCTACCAAAAGCTCAATATATTCATCACGGTCAAGCCCTGAGCCGTGTCCGTTTATCAGGTCGAGCGTATTTGCATTTTTAGCCAGCTCTGCATATTTGTCAAGCGTCCATTTTCCCTCTGTGACAAGCTTATACACATCATCACCGACAAGCTCGCGATTAAAATACACACATCCGAGCGAATCCGGGTCAAAGCTCGCCGCACCACTCACGGCATAAAGTGTATTTCCTATGACAGCCGCTTCATTTAGCTCTTCATAATAATATTCCTTCGTGTAATCAGTGAACGGCAGACTGTACATATTGGAAAGTATCCCGGCAGCATAAAATGCACCGACCATGCTCTGCGGCACAGCCATAAGGTCGGCATAATACATATCAGACGCATATGCGGCCTTAGCTTCATCGAGCATGGTTGAAGCATTTACCGGATTTACAAGTATCTTCGTGCCGTATTTTTCCTCTACGGCGCGTGTCATAAGATTTCTTGAAGCAACGACCTCGCTTTCGGTCTCACCAGACGGACATATAAGATCGGCAGACACAGCCGATGCGATTATCACGCTCGACGCTCCAAGGTCTCTGTATACAAGCTCTGAAAGCCGTTTTTCGGACTCCTCGCGCAGATCGCGCATAGGCTTCGGTTCCTCGGGTTCTGTCTCGGCAGAAACAGTAGTATCTGAAGTTTCAAAGCTCGTTGTATCATCAGGCAGTTCTGTCGATCCAACAGGGTCATTAAAAACTATCAGTCCGCATGAGCTTTGTACAAGCGACATTGCGAGCAGCAGCGAAATTATAAGCTTAGATCTCATTTTATGAGCATTCCTTTCGTTGACCGTATTTTTACAGCTTAATTTTGCCCGAAGCGGAACAAATATATAAATTTTCCGTCATATATTATCGAAGCCACGCCTCGACGCGGTTTATCGAAAAGCCCTTAGCCGAGAAATTACGCTCGTATTCAGTCTGTATATTGTCTGTGTTAAATTCGCTGTTGTGCAGATCATATGTCAAATTTTCAAGTCTGAAACCCGATTCACGGAACTCATCGAGCGAAAAATCAAACAGTCCGCGGTTATCCGTCTTAAAGAATATCGCACCGTCAGGCTTCAATATGCGTTTGTACTGTGCCAGAAAATCTCTGTGAGTCAGTCTGCGCTTTGCATGCCCTGCCTTCGGCCACGGATCCGAGAAATTCAAATATATCCTGTCGATAAGTCCGTCCGGAAACATATCCCAAAGCTTTGCGACATTTCCGATAATAAATCTGACATTTTCAAGCTCGTGCGCCTTGCACTTTTCCATTGCTAGCATAGCTACATCGGCTATCCGTTCAAGCGCGATAAAATTTGCATCCGGCTCACGCTCCGCCATGCCGCAGACAAAATCTCCTTTTCCGCAACCGATCTCAAGATACAGCGGCATTTTCAGACTATTGTCATTTTTAAATATTTCCGGGATATTTTCGGATAAAATCGTCGTGTTTTGGATAAGCAGATCGGAACACGCTTCAATTCTTTCTGCTCCGTGCTTTTTTTTTCGCATTCTCATATTGCAATTTGCTCCTTTTTCTGGTATAATATAATAGGCGGTGAATATCTATCCGCGCTTTGAATATCTGATAAGGGATATTATACCACATTATGAGTAAAAATTGAAGACATAAATTGAAAACTTTTTGTATTCGGCAGCAAATGTATTTTATGATCTGCGATACGAACGATACAAAACAGCTTTCAAAAAACAAATCGCCGATCGCATATATCTTGCAAAGGCAGATACGCTCCGGTATAAGGAGAGAAAGGAATATTTTGCCGTATGATAAAAGCATACCGCGCAAAACGTCATGGTAATAAAAATGAGTGAAAAACAGGTCTTCCTCGAAAAGCTCCGAGCAGCACTCACTGAGCGCGACATCTCAGAAAACGATATAGCTCCGTACCTCGAACGCTTCGACAGATTCTATGATCGAATGGTCAGCGACACATCGAACAGCGGAGAAGGTCTGCTCGATGACATCGAACGCATCGCAGACAACATCGCAGAACAGGTCTCGGAAAAGTATGATGATATAAATCGTCTCGCCGAGCGCACGCTAACTGTTGACCGCGTTAGTGATGCTCCGGCTAAAGCTCAAAATTCAGCCGAAGCAGAAAATAATATACACAGTGATGATACTCTGCTGCCCGAAGCTTCAAATGAAGAAGCCGTTGATGAATACAGTGAATATGAGCCTATCCGTCCGCCAGAATACATAGATGAAGAACCCTCTCCGAGCAGCACTACCTTCTGGATACTCTGCGCAGTCAGCCTTCCGATAACTATTCCGTTGGCTGCATTGGGACTCGCGCTGTTTGTCGGTGTATGGCTCGGAATGGCGGCACTTATTATCGGTGCTGTCGCTCTCCTGATAGCAGGTGCGGCAGTCGGAACTGCATTGTCGCTCGTTGGCATAATATACGGAATATCACAGCTCTTTTCGGTAGCTCCGGTCGGACTTTATGAGATCGGACTCGGTGTCATGATAGCCGCCGCAGTGATGTTCGTCGGAATACTTCTCTATAATTTCGCGATAAGACTTCTCCCTCTTCTCATGAGATTCTGGGGCAGATTCTTCAAATTTGTATGCGGAAAGCTTCGTCTGCTGTTTGGATTTATAAAAAAGGAATGCGCAAAGGTTTAATATCGAATTTAAGCCACGCTCCGCAAAGGAGCAGAAAGGAATTGTCATAAAAATGAAACCGACTTCAATAATTTTTTTGGTGATCGCTCTTCTGCTTGGCATAGGTGGATATACCTGCATGAAAATCGGTCAGAGCCAGGCGGTATCTATGGGAATAGATCTGCTTGAGGGTACTGCCGCGAAGGAAGAGGATTACATATTCTCATACGATTACTCGGATGATGAAATAGGAAAGATCGCAATAAACCTCAAGGATGCCGATGTGAATATAATCGGCGGCTCGAAAAAGCCCTATGTCGAGCTTGTAAATTTCGCAGAGGGAATGTATGAATTTTCAGCTTCCAACAGAAATATTACGCTAAGCAACAATTCGGATTTTTCACAGATAGCCGATATGACATCGCTCGTATTCAACTTCAAGGGACTCAGAAGTCTTGTAAATTATTATAACATACGCGGGCGTGAAAAAACCGTGAATATCTACATAACCGATGATTGTCCCGTAAAGATCGTTGAGTGCAAGCTGTCGAGCGGAAACGTGCATATAAGCAATAATTCGTCCCAGACCGATTATAATGTCACGATTGAAAACGGAGATCTGCTCCTCGAAGACATAACTACCGGTTCTGCGGCAAACATATCGATCATAAACGGAGATCTGACATTTGACAACTGCTCAGTCTCGAATGTTTCGATAGAAATCGATAAAGGAAATGCCGAACTTATAACCTCATATGCCTACACACTCACCGCAAAGCTCGGCACAGGTGATTTCAGCATGGGCTTCAGAGATGAGCTTGCATATGTGAATCTTAATCTTTTCAGCGGACTCGGAAATGTAAAGCTCAATGGGGAATCAATGGGCGGATTTTATGAGGTATCGGATCTTCCGACATCAACAAAATTCGACATAAGCATCGACAAAGGCGATATTTCTATGAACTCGAATATGCGAAGCGAAAGCATTGACGAAATCGAAGATTAAAATACGGACATACTGCTATATTTTTAAAATCTATAAGCTCAAACTGAGCGGAAAGGAAGCTTTCGATACTTAGAAAGCTATAGTAAATAAAAATGAGACACGAATTTTTACTCGACAAAGATTGGCGTTTTCTTCTCGGTGACGGAGAAGTAAAAGCCGCAAATTCACACTCGGATTCATACTCCTCTTCAAAAGCCGGACAGGAGCGCGGAATACCGAATATGGATTATGATGACAGCAACTGGCGCACTGTCGATCTTCCGCACGACTATTTTACCGAAACTGAGTTTAAACCTGAAAATCTCATTTCGCATGGCTACAAGACCCGCGATAACGCATGGTACAGAAAATCTTTTACTCTTCCGCAGGAATTTGAAGGTAAGCATATATTCATATCCTTTGAAGGAACAGCCGTCACGGCAAGATTTTATTTGAACGGTTCTCTCATCGGACGCTCGTTCAGCGCATATGCGCCGACCGACATAGACATAACAGACCGTGCATTCTTCGGAGACCGCACCAATACTCTGGCTGTATACATAGACGGATTCACGACCGAGGGTTGGTGGTATGAAGGTGCCGGCATATACCGCCATGTCAGACTGTATGTCAAGGAACAGTTGCATATAGCTCACGACGGAATTTTCATAAAGCCAATGCTCATCGAGAACACCGCAAATGACTGGAACACAATATGTGAAGCGACTGTCGAAAACACAGGATATGAGGATTCTTCATTTAAGATCCGCACCGAGATATTCGATGGCGAAAGACTCATAGCTTCGGGAGAAAGTGAGGAGCAGCTCTGCTCTGCCGATTCTAAGACTGTTGTAAAGCACACATTGAAAGTGGAAGATCCGGCGCGTTGGGATGTTATAGACCCTAAGCTCTATAACGCAAAGGTCACGCTCATAAGAAACGGCGAAGAGATAGACAACGATTCGGTCAGAATAGGTTTCAGAACATTCACAGTCGATGTGAATAAGGGCTTCTTCTTAAACGGCCGTCCGATAAAGCTTATGGGAACATGCAATCACCAGGATCATGCCGGAGTCGGAGTGGCAGTTCCCGATTCAATACAGTATTTCCGCATACGCCGTCTTAAGGAAATGGGAACGAACGCTTACCGCTGCTCACACAATATGCCGACAAAGGAAGTGCTCGATGCCTGTGATGAGATCGGACTTCTTGTAATGGATGAGAACCGCCGCTTTGAATCACGTCCCGAGGTACTCGGTCATGTCGAAGCAATGGTAAGACGCGACCGTAACCATCCATCTGTAGTTATGTATTCGCTTTTCAACGAAGAACCAATGCAAGGAACTAAAGAGGGTGGAAATATCTACCGCCGAATGCGCAGTCTGGTTAAAAAGCTTGATGACACCAGACTCCTTACAGGTGCTATGAACGGCGGTCAGGATAATGCGGAGGGTGCCTCTCCGTATATGGATGTAACCGGAATAAACTACAACGTTCCGAACGGTGTAAAGCATTATCATGAGCTTTATCCGGAGCATCCTGTGGTCGGTGCGGAAAACAACAGCGCGATCTCGACAAGAGGCTGCTACAAGACCGACAAGGATGCACATACATTGGCATGCTACGATGAGGATGTTGTGCCGTGGGGACAGCTCATAAAGACCACATGGAAATTCACCCGTGAAAATGATTGGTTCGGCGGAATATTCATCTGGACAGGTTTCGATTACCGCGGTGAGCCAACTCCGTACACCTGGCCCTCCATCGGTTCGCAGTTCGGTATAATGGATACCTGCGGATTCGCAAAGGACTCCTTCTATCAGAACAAGGCTTGCTTCACGAAGATACCTATGGTACATCTGCTGCCGCATTGGAACTGGAATGTCGGTGACACGATAAGAGTAATGAGTGCCTCGAACTGTGATGAAGTAGAGCTCTTCTTAAACGGAAGATCGCTCGGAAGAAAAAAGAGCGATTGCTGCGAACCCTGCGAATGGATGGTCGAATTTGAACCCGGCACGCTTTCGGCGGTAGGATACAATGAAGGTGTTGCAGTTGCCAAAACAGAAAATAAGACCTCAGGAGCACCTAAGCGCATAATCATCGAGCCTGACCGCTCTGAGATCCAAAACGACGGTATGGATACTGTCGCATTCAATTTCAGCGTTGCAGATGAAAACGGTATCATCGTAGAGACCGCATCAGATCTGCTGCACTTCGAAATAATCGGCGATGGTCTGCTTCTCGGAGTAGGAAACGGAGATCCGAACTGTCTCGAAAGTGATCATCTGCCGCAGAGAAGTCTCTTTGCAGGTCATGCACAGGCACTCGTACAGTCGAAGGTCGGTGCAAAAAATATAGCAGTACGTGCATTCGGTGATGGTCTTGAATCGGCTGAATTTTCGCTCAATGTCCTCGATGTTCCGAAGCCTTCGTACATATATTCCGCAACGAACCGTTCCCTGAATGGCTTTACGATTTCATCTGAGACCTTCGAAAACGAACCGGACGCACTTGTTAAGATAGCCGACAATGATATGAACTCGTTCGAAGCTATCGGATTCGATCCCTGGAATGTTCGTCCGGGCTTCAATAAAGGATGGAAGATATTCAGAAATATCTTTAATATTCCCTCCTCTGCCGACCCGAATGCAAAGGGTATCTGCGAGCTTACGATAAACGAGCTTCACGCCTCCGAATTTAAGCTCTGGATAGACGAAAAGCTCATATATTCCGGAAATCCTGAGATTGGAAAGCCACTGACAGTATCGTTCGAGGTCAAAAAGACCGGAAAGACCGAGCTTCGTGCAGCGATAAAAGCAGATGGTATTTCTGCCGGAATCAAGCACGGAGTCAATATGAGAGTGTTCTGATATTTTAGAAATCCGACCGATTTTTGCTAAAAATTCAGATTTTCGACCACTAAAATTTCCATATCAGCAAACAGCCTGATAAAAAGTTTATAATTTCGACCGCCGAGGAAGATTTCTCAATGAAATCCGACCTTCGGCGGATTTTTATATATTATTTTGACATCAAACCACATTAAGCACAGGCTATATTTATTATAATTGAACAAATCCCTACTAAAATGAATACTTGACTTATTAGAAAATGCGTGGTATAATAAAAATATAAATAACACTATATTTAGAAAGGAAACCAAAATGAAAGCAGTATTCATGACATCCTCTCCCGAAAATATTGATAAGGTATACACCAAGCAGACTTACGAAAGACTATCCTCTGAGCTCGATTTTTCGAAGGCTGTGACATCTATGGATGAACTCTGCCGCAAAGAGCTTCGCGAAACCGAGGTCATATTCTCCACATGGGGAATGCTGTCTCCTTCAAAAGAACAGATAGCAAAATATCTTCCAAAGCTTAGAGCGGTTTTTTACGGTGCAGGATCGGTACAGTATTTTGCGCGTCCATTCATCGAATCAAATATCGAGGTATTCAGCGCATGGGCGGCTAATGCCGTTCCTGTCGCGGAATACACCGTCGCACAGATCATCCTCGCCAACAAAGGATTTTTTCAGCGGTTTCATCATATTCCGGGAAAAAAATGGGATAACCGAAACCTCGGCGGCTTTTACAGCGGAAATTTCAATGCCAAGGTCGGACTCATTGGCATAGGTATGATAGGAAGCCTTGTCGCGGAAATGCTAAAGCCGTATAATCTCGATGTCTTAGCCTTCGATCCATTTCTTTCGGACGAAAAAGCCGATGAACTCGGGATCCAAAAGGTATCGCTTGAAGAAATTTTCGCAAAATGCAATGTAATATCGAATCATCTTGCAAACAATCCGCAGACTGTCGGTATGCTCTGCGGCAGATTGTTCGATCTTATGGGCTCAAACGCAGTATTCATAAATACCGGACGAGGTGCTCAGGTAGTCGAAGATGATCTAATTGCCGCTCTTGAAGCCGAGCCTTCACGTATCGCCTTGCTTGATGTTACACTTCCGGAGCCACCCGAACCAAACAGCAAGTTATATTCTTTGCCTAACGTATTCCTCTCGCCGCATATTGCAGGCTCGCTCGGAAACGAAGTTGCTCGAATGGGAGATTACATGGCAGATGAATTCTTCCGTTGGATAAACGGTGATAAAACAAATTGGGGCGTAACATTAAAAATGCTCGAAACTATGGCATAGAAAAGGAGACATTTTATGTTTAAAATCGGAATAGCTTCTGTGACCTTTCGAAAAAGCTCGATATTTGACATTATAAAGCTTGCAAAAGAAAATTCGCTCGACTGCATTGAGATTGGCTCTGACGTGCATGCACCTAAGGAGGATATTGAAGGGTGCAAAAGCATCGCAGAATTTGCAAAAATGCACGGTATTTCGATAATATCCTACGGTTCATACTACAGACTCGGAGAATATACCGATCCCGAAGCTGAATTTTCAGAATACTTAAAAGCCGCAAAAGCTCTCGGAGCACAAAATATTCGTATATGGGCAGGGACAAAAGGAAGCACAGATATTGACAATACCGAACGCGCAAGGCTCGTGTCAGAGGCTAAAAGCATACTAACGCTCGCTCGCCGTTCTGATCTCAGCATAAGCTTTGAATATCATCAAAACACTCTCACGGACACCGCCGATTCGGCAGTTCGGCTTATCGAAGAGATCAACGAGGATAATATTGCACTTTATTGGCAGCCGAATCAGAATTTCGACCACTCTGACAATCTTTCGGCATTAAAAAAAGTTCTTCCGTATGTCTCGAATATACACGTATTCGCGTGGGATGCGCGAAGCGGTAAGCTGATACGCTACCCGCTGAATGAGCATTCGGATATGTGGTCGGACTATTTAAATGTGATCGCTTCGGACAGAAAATCTCATGTATTTCTCATGGAGTTCGTGAAAAACGATTCAAACGAGCAGTTCGTCTCGGATGCCAAAACACTATATGAATGGAGAAAAAGATATGTTTGATTTTAATTATAAAACCCTTGACGATGTGAAAGCAGACATAGAAGAACTCGGACTCGATCTTCCGCTATCCGAGGATACTTCAGTCCTCGCAAAGGGATTTGATGTCAAAGGCGACAATATACATTTTAAAAATGCCGTTGCGATACACCCAATGGAGGGCTTTGACAGCACAGGAAACGGTGCGCCATCAGAGCTTACGAGAGCACGCTACCTGCGCTTTGCAAACAGTGATGCGGGACTTTACTGGTTCGAAGCGGTCGCAATATCGAATGAATCACGTTCAAACGACAGACAGCTCTACATAACCGAAGAGAATGTCGGCGAATATAAAAAGCTCATCTCAGAGCTTCATGAAAAGACCGAAAATGCACCTATCATATGCCAACTCACGCATTCCGGACGATTTTCAAGACCCGACAATTCCCCAGCTCCGATAATATCCTACCACAATCCGATACTCAACAAGCCTTTCAACATTTCTCCAGAGCATCCGACAGTCACCGATGAATATCTGGATTCTCTAAAAGGTCAGTATGTAAGAGCGGCGGAATTGGCAAAAGAAGCCGGATTTGACGGAGTGGATATAAAATGCTGCCATAGGTATTTAATGAGTGAACTGCTTTCGGCATACACGCGAGAGGGCAGATACGGCGGATCATATGAAAATCGAACAAGGCTTTACCGCGATGTGATCTCGGCAGTAAAATCACAGGTTGACATACCGACAGCCACACGTCTCGGAGTTCATGACGGAATAGGCTATCCATACGGCTTCGGAGACGATAAGGATGACACGACAAAATTCGATCCTGCCGAAGCTATAAGACTTATAGGCGATATTCACAGCCTGGGAGTTAATCTTATCAACATCACTATGGGAACTCCCTACTACAATCCGCACGTGAACCGCCCGTATTGCAAAGGCGGATATGATTCTCCGGAGCATCCGCTTATCGGTGTTGCGCGTATGATAAACGGTGCTGCGCTTTTGCAGAAGACCTTCCCCGACATCACATTTATCGGAACAGGCTATACCTTCTTAAGACAATTTGCCCCATTTCTCGCAGCAGGAGCTGTAAGTTCCGGAATGATCTCGGCTGCCGGATTCGGCAGAATGGCATTTGCATACGATGGCTTTGCAAAAGATCTGATAGCCGGGAAAATGCAGCATAACAAATGCTGCATAACCTGCGGAAAATGCACTGAGCTCATGAGAGCCTTCCGCACCACCGGATGCCCTGTAAGAAATCCCAAACCGTATGCAGAGATATACAAGAGCATAAACAAGTGATGTTTTATTTCGGTCTGGACACCGAAATAAAGCAATATCAAATAAACTTCAAAACAGAAAGGAAGCTTTCGATCTGCGAAAGCTATGGAAAATATCATGCCAACAGCAATAGTAACCGGAGCATCACGTGGAATAGGTCGCGGAATATCGACATTATTGGCTTCAAAGGGCTACAAGATAATCGCGGTCGGAACCCGTGATGAGAGTGCAGTTATTGAATACGTCAATGAACTCAGATCACTTTCGCCCGAATCTGTATATGTATCAGCCGACATCTCGATTCCCGAATGCCGTGAGCGTATATTTGAAACGGCACAACAGCTCGGCAACTTCGATATTTTAGTAAACAATGCGGGATGTGCGCCGCTTGTGCGTCAAGATCTTTTGGAAATGACCGAGGAGAGTCTCGACCGACTTTTGAATATAAATCTTAAAGGTACATTTTTCATGTGCCAGAGTGCGGCAAAATATCTTATCAAACGAAATACCGACTCTAACCGAATGATAATAAATATAACATCGATCTCAGCCGATACTTCGAGCCTGAATCGCGGCGAATACTGCATATCCAAAGCCGGACTCTCGATGGTGACTAAATTATTCGCAGACAAGCTCGCGGCATACGGAATAAACGTATATGAGCTTCGTCCCGGTATAATCGAAACAGATATGACCGCAGGTGTCAAGGAAAAGTATGAAAAAATGATCGATGGAGGTCTGTTGCCTATAAAACGCATGGGTCAGCCCTCAGACATAGCAAAGGCAGTATACGCTCTTGCCGAAGGTTATTTCGCATACACGACCGGAAGCGTTATGAATATAGATGGCGGATTTACACTTTCAAGACTATGAAAATATCAGACAGCTCCAAAAGAAGCTATTTTACCGAAGTAAATATTAACGATAAACCGGTAACCGTAAGAGTCTACAGCTTTGACACGATAGTCGTCGGAAGCGGTGCTGCCGGGCTGAATGCCGCAGACCTTTTGGCTCTCGGAAACAAGGATACGGCGGTAATTACCGAAGGACTCAAAATGGGTACATCCCGAAATACCGGTTCTGACAAGCAGACATATTATAAGCTCACACTATCAGATTCATCAGCCGATTCTGTCGAAGCTATGGCAAGCTCACTGTTTGACGGAGGTGCTGTTGACGGAGACATAGCCTTGTGTGAAGCTGCCGGAAGTGTACGCGCATTCATGCGTCTTGTCGAGCTCGGTGTTCCGTTTCCATACAACGAATACGGAGAATTTGCAGGCTACCGAACCGACCATGATACACACACACGTGCAACATCCTGCGGACCGCTCACGTCAAAATATATGACTGAGGCATTGGAACGCTCCGTGATCTCGCGAAATGTGCCTATATTCGACGAATACAGAGTCATAAAGCTCCTAAAAAGCGGAAATAAGGCAGTCGGAGTCGCTGCGATATGTCCGAATGAAAGTGACAATGAATACGGACTTGTGCTCTTCAGAGCAACTAACATAATATGGGCGACCGGAGGGCCATCGGCGATATATTCGGCAACCGTATATCCCGAAAGCCAGACCTGTGCGCACGGCATACTTCTTGAAGCGGGCGCATCAGCCGTAAATGTCACCGAAAGTCAATACGGAGTCGCTTCGATAAAGTTTCGCTGGAATCTTTCAGGAACATATCAGCAGGTTCTGCCGCGGTATTTTTCCACCGACGCAGACGGAAACGATGAGCGTGAATTTCTGACCGACACCTTTCCCAAAGCCGAAAAACTGCTGACCGCGATATTCCGTAAGGGCTATCAATGGCCGTTCGATCCTTCTAAATTAGACCGCAGCAGCGGAAACGAATCCTCATTTGTCGATATAGCTGTATTCAAGGAACGAATGAAGGGCAGACGTGTTTTCATTGATTTCAGAAGGAATCCATCTATTGCCGGAGAAGCCTTCGATTTTTCTCTGCTTGAAAATGAACCGCTCGAATACTTGAATAATTCAAAGGCTCTCTTAAAAACACCTATAGAGCGGCTTGAAAAAATGAATCCGCAGGCAATAGAACTGTATAAAGCTCACGGAATAGACTTATATTCAGAGCCGCTTGAAATCGACATATGCGCACAGCACAACAACGGTGGATTTGAGGTTGACACCAATTACGAAAGTGTATCAATAAAAAATCTTTTCGTTGTCGGAGAAGCGGCAGGAGTTTTCGGGATACATCGTCCGGGCGGGAGTGCTTTAAACTCGACTCAGGTATCGAGCCGCCGTGCAGCTGAAGCCATAATTCGCAAAAAAGATATTAATGAAGAAGATGATCTGACATTTTCGATCTCCCTACCTCAGCTTGGTAAAACGGATATTCCTGAAATACTCGACATTCGCCGTAAATATGCCGAGCGGATGAGCAAAGTCGGTGCATTCATTCGGGATAAAGCTCAGATAAGCTCTGCGATATGCGAGATCGAAGCCGAGCTCAAGGCTTTTGATAAATACCGTCCCTGTTCACCAAAGGCTTTGATCGAGCTTTCGATAAACCGCGATATTCTCATAACTCAGTATGTATACCTTTCGGCGATCGTTGAATATATAAACCGCAACGGAAAAAGCCGCGGCTCATATCTAATATCGAATGAGCTTCCACATGGTGAGAAAATAGAGATAGACACCGAACATTTTTCAAGTATATGCTCGGTAGTGTTGAATGACGGACTGCATTTTAACTGGCGGACCGTGCGTCCGATACCGAAGCGTGACAACTGGTTTGAAAACGTACTTGCCGCCCACCGAAAGCGAAATATGTAGTATCTTGCCTAATCGTTGCATTATCTTGCTTTTCTATTGAAAAAAAGCGAGAAATGTATTATAATAGATATAATACATTTATTATAAGGAATGGTTATAAATAATGAAACTTATCGTTTGTAAAAACTATGAAAAGATGTCCGAAAAGGCTGCACAGATAGTTGCGAGCATCATCACCTTAAAGCCCGACTGCACATTGGGACTTGCGACAGGTTCTACTCCTGTCGGGATGTACAAGCGTCTTGTCGAAATGTATGACGCAGGCGAACTCGATTTCTCGGAAGTAAAGAGCTATAACCTCGATGAATATTATCCGATAAAGCCCACAGATCCGCAGAGCTATCGCTATTTCATGGACGAAAATCTCTTTGACCATGTAAATATCCTCAAGGAAAACACTCATGTAATGAACGGTGAAGCCAAAGATCCAAATGCTGAATGCGAAGAATACGACAAAGCGGTCGAAGCTGCAAATGTCGATATACAGGTTCTCGGAATCGGAAGAAACGGTCACATCGGCTTCAACGAGCCCTCCGACAAGCTTATCGCGGCAACTCATTTGACCGAGCTCACCGAATCAACGATAGAGGCAAATTCGCGTTTCTTCAATTCTCCTGATGAAGTTCCGCATCACGCACTGACTATGGGTCTTTCGTCCATAATGAAATCGAAGCGCATAATCATACTCATCAGCGGAAGAGAAAAGCATGAGGCACTTAAAGAAATGCTTTCGGGAATCATAAATACAAATGTCCCTGCGACTATGCTGAATATGCACCGCGATGTCACGGTCATATGCGATGAAGCCGCATACAACGGATAATTTATTAAGAGTAAAAAACAGGTATGAGCAAAAAGCACATACCTGTTTTTTATTGTGAGGTCTAAGCTAAAATTTAAATCAGCTTTCTCTTTTTGAAAAGCAGCAGCTCCGGTTCTGAACCGTTCTCACCATATCTGCAAACCAACAGAAAATCAGTATTTGTGATGACACCAAAACATTTTCCATCATCTTCCGTGACCGATTCTGCCTGTACGCCGAGATAAAGCTCATTGTCATCCAAAAATTTTGTCTTTTCTCCGCTCGGCAGCGGATATGCCAAATTTATGTAGCTTCCGACCAACGGATACAGCTCATCTATCTGAGCCATATACGGAACATCAAGCTCATTTATTTCATCTATGAGCTTCTTTTTCAAGGCTTGATAAGCTTCGATGCCTCCGCGCTCGATATATTTTGCTGCTATACATTTTCTGCCAAACGGACAGCCGGCAGTTTCAGTACAGCCGCTGCATTCACCGAAAAATTGACATTCGGAACAGTTTATGCCGCATATAGATCTCTTCATTTCATGTCTCCAAACAATTTATTATGCATTCATAAGCATTTTAAAATCTTCCGCCACCTCCACCGTGCGAACGTCCCGATGAAGACGTGTGTATTGAAGAGCCGCCTCTGTGCGAAGCTCCCGATCTGCCTGACGGACCATTGTCTCGCGGTCTTGGAGTCTTCGATATATTTCTGTACAAGAACATATCGTGTCTCCGGGTTACATTCATGCTCCCGGGAACCGTATAATCCGACGCATTGGTTTTCGATCTCACACTCTTAAGCTTGCCGCGCATAACTCCGGTCGCTATAAGTGCGATTATAAAGCCTATCACAAGCGATGGCAGGATCTGTGTATACTGCCGATCATATGCGTTGTATTCATATACAGGTGTATATTCGTTATATACGCTCTGAACGCCGTTCGAGTTCGGATGATCTATCGGTGAACCGTCTTTTGCATAGCCGATATAGCTGTCACAAAGCTCTGCAAATTTTTCAAATGCAGAATAATACTCTCCACCCGAAAGATACGAGAGAAAACTGTTCTCAATCTGAGTTATGCCATAGTCTGTCAAAGCGACCGAGCCATATCCATAGGTGGTTATCCACCACTCTCTGCTGCCCATATTTATAAGCAGCAGTATTCCGTCATCATTTTCTCCATAGCCATAGCCGTAATAATCGTAAACATCGTCCGCATAGTCCCTAACAGATGAATTTCCGACTGTATCGACCGTAACAACAGCTACCTCGCATTTTTGCCGCTCGCTTATCTCCTCTAATTTTTCAAGCAGATTGGAATATTCGGTATCATTCAGCAGACCTGCATCATCGACCAGAAGTGGGAGCTGTCTTTCAGACGGTATCTCGGCACTCGCAAAGACTGGATAAATGCAGATCACAGTAATGATTAAAAGTGAAAATATCTTTTTCATATCCGACCTCACAGAAAGCTTCCGAGCAGCATCAGAAGATATATTCCGGCTGTACAAGCAGCTGTCAGTCCTAACAGCCACTTAAAATATGCTCCATTGTCGCAAGGAAGATTTCCGACAAATTTTCCGGTCTGACCGTTCATCGCAAATATATATTTCTCTCCGCGCCAAGTCGTATTCATTATCCAAACCGGAAATAAAGCATACTTCGCCTTTCCCGAATCAAATCTTATACTGCTATGCTCAACTATTAAAGACGAATATCCGTTTACAGTCGAACGAAAAGAATTTTCGGTACTTGCTTTCATTCTTTCGCAAGCTCTCGAACGCTGTGTTGCACTGTCAATATCGTAGCGATCAGCCAAATATCCCGAAAGATATGCTGTCTGAAAATCCACAGCTTCGGAAAGGTCAAACGGTTCTATGGATTCCATAAGGTCATCCGGCATTTTTGATGAGCCGTCTGCCGGAACGCTCTTAAATGAAACATTTCCGCTGCGCTGTATGGAATAGTAGCTTCTTTCGGTATAATTATAGCGCGAATCGCTCCACGAACGTATCTTCGTACCTTTGTAACGAATATCGGCATCAGCCTTTGCATCATAAAGCCAGAACGGAACATAAACACCCTTTATCTCATCTATATGATTTTCATCCTTGAAGACCTTTGGAAGAAGAGTTTTTTTGCTCAAATGCTTTGAAAATGCTTCCTTGGCTGCCTTTTTGTCGAGCTTAAAGGGAATTACAATATCAGGCTTCAGATCGCCCGACAGCTTTCCGGTCATTATTACCGGATTTCCGCAATACGGGCAATGCGTTGCGGCAGTCGTAGCATCTGATACGATCTCTCCGCCGCATGAATTGCAGGTATATATATTCAGCGATTCTTTCTCGCCTTCCTGCCACTCGCCCGAAGGCTCCTCAACAGCTCCGAGATCATCGGGTTGCTGAGATTTTAAAATATCGTCATATTCACGCAAGGTATCAGTGTCAAATTCGGTGTCGCAGTACGGACACACCATTTTTTGAGCCTTGCTGTCAAATTCGATCTTTCCTCCGCAGGACGGGCACTTGTATTCTAAAAGCTGTGCCATTATTTTGTATCGTTGTCATCGAACACATCACCGCATTCGGGGCAGAATTTCGGTGGATTCGAAGGATCTGCAGGCTCCCAACCGCATTTGTCACATTTATATATTTTTTCACCGCTCGGCTTTTTCGCGCCGCATTCAGAACAGAATTTGCCCTTATTCAGCTTTCCGCAGGTACAAGTCCAGCCTGCTTCGGGCTTCTTCTCTCCACACTCATGGCAGAATTTTCCCGTGTTCTCTGCAGAGCACTTCGGGCATTTCCAATTGTCATTTTCGACCTTCTTTGCACCGCACTCCGGACAGAATTTGCCACTTACAGTATTTCCGCAGGTGCATTTCCATTTTTTCTCCTGAGCCTTGTCAGAGCCTGCCTTCTGCCCCATAGCGAACAATTCCTGCGCATTCATACCGCCGGCATTCTGAGCCATTCCCATGCCCATAAAGCCTGCCATAGCACCATTCTTATTCGATGCAGCCGCCTTCATAGCGTCAGCCTGAGCAGATACCAAATTAGCTGCCGCCATTGTCGGATCACGATATACAGCCGTCTTCTGTGCCTCCTTGATCATCTGCTGATCTTCATCCGGGAGCGACAGATTGGAGATCGCTATCGAAACGACCTTAAGTCCGCGTATGCTTCCCCACTTATCGGTCAGCACAGTATTCATAGCACCTTCGAGCTCGGGAGTATGTGTAGGTATCTGATTCGGGCGAAGCTCAAGCTCGGAGAGTCTTCCGAACGCAGGCTGCAATGCCGATATGAATTCCTGCTTCAAAGTCGAAGCGATCTCGCTCTTTTCGTAAGATCCGCTCACATTTCCGCAGACATTCGTGTAAAACAGCATCGGATCGGCTATTTTGAACGAATATGTACCCGAACAGCGTATGCTCACGTCAATATCCATTCCTATGCGCGAATCGACAACTCTGAACATTATCGGTGTTGCTGTTCCGAAAAGATTTCCGACGATCTCCTTAGTGTTGAAATAATATATGCGCTGATCCTTTCCGGTATCGCCGCCGTACGTAAAACGCTTTCCGATATTTGCAAAGGTCTTACCGATACTTTCTCCGAGCGAACCCGTGAATATGCTCGGCTCGGTTGAGCTGTCCCAGGTAAATTCTCCCGGTTCTGCGCAAAATTCAACTATCTTGCCCTGTTCGACTATCATCATTGCCTGTCCGTCGGCAACAGCTATGCCCGAACCGCTTGAAATGATGTTATCCTCTCCTCTTGTGTTTGATGAACGACCAGAGGTCTTCTTTTTTCCCTTGACAACGAGCGTGTCATTATCTATAGAATCACAATAGAAAAATTCCTTCCACTGGTCTGCAAGAACTCCGCCCGCTGCACCAATAATAGCCTTTATAAGTCCCATAATAATCTTCCTTTACCAAATAAATATTACATATATTCCGGATGAAATTCATCCAGTACAGCTTCCTTTATAAATTTTAACTTATTCTTTGTATTTCCTTCAAGCTCGAAAATAATTATCTCATTATTTTCTTTCATAAGCTCACCGGGAACGTACAAAGTTTGCTGAGGTCCGATCTTCCAATATCTTCCGAGATTAAACCCGTTTAAGAACACAATACCCTTTCCGAATCCTCGCATATCGAGATGTGTAGGAATACCGGCTCTTGCCGAAAAGCTTCCGCGCAAAAATGACGGCGAATCTATATCGGCATGATCATTAAATTTCAATACATCTGTATTATCAAGCGACAGCGGATAGCACTCCCAACCGTACAAATTCGATACTCCGAACAAGACACTGCCCATTATGCCCTTTTCTTCGACAAACTGCGGACGTGTATTGGTTCTTCCCATGTTCTCGACCAAAATATCCAGTCTGTGCGGCTTCTCGGCATTTATTTTTATGCTCGGAGCTTGATGATCCCTTAGGAAAGTTCCTTTAAATTCACCGTCAACGAATACCATTGCGCGGTCACGAACATCTTTTATGTTTAATGTCAATTCCCTGTTCCAACCGCTCGGAGTTATCGTTCTGTAAAGAACAAATCCATATGGGCAGTCAAGCTCTTCAAAGCTGAGCGGCTCTGCCGACCTTATCGGAGCTGACAAAGCATCTAAATTTTCAAAAAGTCCACAGACCTCGGTAAGCTCGCATTCTGTCTCCTGAAATTCTGGATCCGGAATACGGTATTCGCGCACAGGCTTATTCAAATATTCATCTAACTCACGGCGGCAGGCATAGTATTTTTCGGTCGCAGAACCGTCCTCAGACAGCAGACCGTCACAGTCATAGCTCGTTGTTATCGCACGGAATATGTTATCGCCCTTCCCGTTGAAAGGTTTTGTGACTCTTGAACCGTTCATAAAACCAAAGTTCGTTCCGCCGGCAAACATATAAAAGCTGACATATGCACCAAGATCCAATGCCTTTCTGTATCCCGCGGCTACAGATGTGATCTCGCGTCTTTCGCCACTCTCGCCCCAATATACCGAGCGTCCGCTCCAATATTCTCCGACAAAGGCTCTCATATTCAGCTGGATCTCCTGTAGCTTCGGAACTGCCGTCTCGCTCTCTATGCGGTAATTCGTTGCCTGCCAAATGCCGAGCGGATTTGTGAAGCGTATGCCCTGTTCACTACAGTCTGTCTGATAAAGCGGTACATCAACACCGTTCGTTCTCAATTCATCCGCGAGGAATCTCAAATAATCAATATCCAGTCCGAACGTACCGTATTCGTTTTCGATGCAGACAGCGATTATCGGACCGCCGTTCGTAGACAGATATGGCAAAAATTCAGGCACTATACGCTTATAGTAGCTGCGTACCTTTTCAAGGAAGGCAGGATAGCTGCACCTGACACGCATATGTCTATCCTTTAGAAGCCACCACGGAAGTCCGCCGAAATCCCATTCTCCGCAGATATACGGCGATGGTCTCAGCAGCACCTTAAGACCTACCTCAGCACAAATCTCCAAAAACCTTCTCAGATCGAGCATTCCCGAAAAATCAAATTCACCTTCGTTCTTTTCATGGAGATTCCATGGACAATATGTCTGTACGGCAGTAAGACCGAAATCCTTCATGGCTTCGAGACGTGATTTCCATTCGCCCGGGAATATGCGGAAATACTGAATATCTCCGCAGGCAAGGTAAAATTCATTTTCATCAAGCATAAGCTTGTCATTCTTGATCTCAAGTATCGGCATTTTCATCCTTCCTTTCGTCATTCGAATCATTTTCCTGATCAGATATTGTCGGTGTATCTGATGTAATGCTATCGGCAATGCAGAATTTAACTGTAGGACGGCGGCGTTCGATTATAAATTCCGCAATAATTACGATCAAGAACAGTGCAAGCGCACTTACCGAGATAATTATTCCCCACTTCACCGCCCACGGGAAGTATTTCATTTCTATCGTATGCTCACCCTCGGTAAGCTCTATAGCGGTCAATGAACCCAAGACCTCAAAGCTCTCGGCTTCTTCGCCGTCAACAAGTATCTTCCAGCCCTCGTCATACGGTATCGTGAGAAGGAAAAGCGATTTGTCCTCGGTCGCCGTGACCTTGCCATCAAAGCTGCTGTCGGTAAATTCTGAAATTTCAAAGCCATTCTCGCCGAGAGACGAAAATACATCTTTAAACAGCTCTTCATCTATATACCAGAAGAAATCAACTCCGTTTGCAATATAAAGATCATCCTTTGAAAGATTGAGCGTCACTATGACTTCTTCACCGGCAGAATGTTTTCCTAAAGAAACTATTCGGCAGGTCTCATTCGTAAAATACTCAGAAATATCCGATCCGTTCACCTTCAGCTTCGCATCACGCTTATATTCGCTTGGGAAATATACGAATATCTCACCGTCTGTGACCGGAGTGAATGTGAACGTGAGCTTGCCGGCATATGAAGTATTTATCTTAGCATATTTCTTATGCCCGGTGACATACGAAAGTTCAACATTGTCGAGCGTCGGCTTGATATTCTTATACGATTTAAATACCGTCAATTTTTCATCGCTGTTTGTCATACGAGTCAGCAGATCGTTCATGCGATCCATCGGTGAGACCTGCTTTTCCATGTCATATTCCGCGATCTTGTCACCGACCATGTATCCGAGCGGAAGTACATATTCATTCTTATAAACGACCGTCTCATTCTCCTCGTTAGAATATACAGGCTCTCCCCAAAGGTCATTAAGCTCTGTCGAAGCCTCCGACAAAAGATATTTTACTCCCAACAGGCTGTCTGAAACCGGAGTTCCGCCGAGATATTTCGACCAATGTGATTTTGAAGAATAGCCCATCTGCGCTAAAAATTCGATCTGATCAGAATTTAAAGTCGAAGTCGAATTTGACAGTCCGCGAAGATTTAACGCAAAGTTATCGTTCGTTTTTCGGTGCTCGGTCTTTTCGGCACGGTAAAATGAAGTATCGTTTTCATTGACCCAATCTGCGGCAGGTGTCCACGTGTCCATGAAATTCACATAAGATGCACGCGATGAATAATGAACATCCTTGTCAAGACTTATCACCTCGGCAAGTCCGTTGCAGAAGAGTTCGAGCAATACAGCTACACAGAGTATCATATTCACCGCACCGTCAAGCCATTCATGATGACAGCCTGCTAAAAGGATCATGTATACCGCAATAGCCGCAATGGAAAACCAAACGCACATAAGATCAGGTGCATTTTCATAATCGAGCTTTTGTATTATGCAGATCAGAAGCCCCATAACTGCACCCACCGACAAAAACATTCGCGGTTCGAGCTCACGTATAAACTCAAACACCATATAAGCCATAACGATTATAACAAAGCAGAATATGAACGAATATCGGTAATTTAGCCAGTTCGGACGCTGAAATCCGTGCCATATGAGATCTATCGTGCTTGAATTGAAGCTGAATACGAAAAATCCCATCAAAGCACCGTATGCTATCTTCTGACGCGGAGTGATCCTGCCGGTCATAAAGAATATCGGTAGCAATATCGAGGTCAAGGTTCCCGAAAACACAAAGGGCCAGCCTTCAGGTCGGACTGTATCGTAAGAAGCCGGAAACATCTTTGATATTAAATCGAGAAAATCAAATTTTTGAGTAAAGGTATAGCTCGGATTCGAGAAGGTGGTCTTTCCGAATGTGAGCGAGTAGTATGCCGGAAGGATTATGATCGATGCCATTCCGACCGCTATCAGCGAGAAGAACGCTATTCTTCCGAAGGATTTCAAAAAATGCAGCCGCTCGCCGAGCGGATTTCGCTCTGATGAGGTACAAAGGCAGTAGTAGAAGAAAAAGTATACGGCGACCGCGATGCAGACCATATATCCGATATAATAGTTCGAAAATACCGCAACGGCAAGAGTTATAACATAGAGCTTATAATTTCCGTATTTTATAAGCTTTTCGACTCCCAAAAGTATGAGCGGCAAAAGATAGAAGCAGTCGAACCACATCGTATTATGCTGCATTACAACCGCATACGAACAAAGCGCATACATCAGTGAGAAAACGACTTCGTTCACAGGCTTTGTTGGATGTGATCTGTGAAGATAGATGCACATATTCATTCCGGAAAGCCCGCACTTTAAAAGGAGTATCGTATATAACGCTTCGGTGATATGCCCCTCTGGGAAGAGTGCCACTATGACAGAGAGCGGACTTGCAAGGTAATATGCGATTATTCCAAAAAATTCACCGCCAAGAGCGCGCTCGAACGAATATAGTATCCCCTGCTCACCGCGCAAAATATCTCGCAGTGCCTCGAAATAATATACATACTGTCCGTTGAGGTCGAGTACCAGTACCGAGCTTTTTCCGAAGGGCCAGACTTCCATCGCGATATATATAAGTGCCATCACCGCCATCGGCAGTACAAATGCCAACCACATATGACGCATATCCGAAAAGCTTGAAGTTATGCCGGTAAAGGCAGCGGCGGCAGACTTTAAAAATTTATTGTTAAATATATCCTTTTTGCCGACAGCCGCAGGATTTAAATTATCTGTATTCTGATCATTCATTTTGATATTTCCCCATTAGCAGCGATCACGCGCTTTATATTTTTTTCCAATTTTATACGCGGCACAGTCAGATCACGTCCGCAGTTTTCGCAAACTATACGTATATCACTTCCAACGCGGAGCACCTTGAACCTGTTGCTGTTTTTTGCGCAAGGATGCGATTTTTTCATTTCGAGAGTGTCGCCCACATCGAATTTCAGCAGTATCGGCATTATATTCATTCCTTTCTTAAAGCATATCTGCCACAACATTTTCATTGACTCCATTATAACATAATTTTTCGGATTTGTACAGCCCTTTTTCGGATTTTTTTCAAAAAAATGCGCCATTTTTTCAAAAAGAAAAAATAAAGCTCACACGATACAGCATAAGTACATATATGTGTGAGCTTTATTTTGGTCAAATAAGTATCATAGCGAATATTCCGATCATAGAAAGCAATACCGAAAGCATTTCTCTCTTTGAAGGCTTGTTCTTTGTAAAAAAGCAAAGAAGTGTGGAAACCGCCATAACTCCGCCGGTAACTATCGGATACTGTGCCGATGCCGGGATATGCGAAAGCGATATGAGAAGTATAAAGTTTCCCGAATAATTTAAAAGTCCGCAGCCCAATACAGGCGCCATGCTGCGAGCATCCAAAGCGTTTTTTTCGGTCTTTTTCGATAAAAGCAATATAAGTGACAATACGACAGACCAGACCGCCGCAGTCATCATATACACCGACTCTCCGGATTTTTCAAGCGGAACAGCCTGATATATTTTCGACAAAACGCCATTCATACCGTTAAAAATAAATACTCCCGCATAATATCCCATACCGCTTTTTGAAACTCCGCCGTTTACCGTGACAGCCAGAGCAAGTATTATGAACACCACCGATATTAGCTTTCCGAGCGTTATCTCCTCGGAAAATATGAACACACCGGCGATAAACGGCATTATCATTCCTCCGAGCATTGCAAATACCGAGAAAAGCGAGAGATTTATCCGTCCCAATGCTTTAAGGCTGCAAAAGGTATAGGCGAGTGAATTTCCTGCGGCTATAAGAGCCATGAACAAAGTAAATATGCCAAATCCCGCAAAATCCGTTCCGCCGTTTATCAAGGCTATCAAAAGCTGGGTAATAAAACCTACGATACCGCAGCCTATCTGGAATATGAGCACCGCACGCCTTGAATTTCCGGCATGATCGGTATAATACTGATTCGACAAAAATTGAAATCCGAACATTATGACCGCAGTCATTATTAGTGCATAATACATCTATTTATCATTCCTTTCGTACCGATATGCGATCCTGCAAAATATTTCTAAGGTGTTACATTACTCTTCTCAAACAGAAGGCGAAGATAATTATACCACATTCCGGCAAAAAAAGAAATAGAAAAAATCCATAAACTTAAGTATTATTTCTATTGAAATTACGGACGTATCTGCTTAGAATGCTTTATGAGCGTGTCTATAACATCGAATATCCTTGCGCGATCCTCGGGTGACAGCTTTGAAAGCTTGTCCTCAAGCATAGATGCTCTCACAGAATATCCGGATTCGAGTACATCCGTAAGTACCATATCGGCAGAAACGCCGATAGCATTTACTATCGTTATAAAGGTTTCGAGCGAGGGTGTTTTTTCTCCGCGCTCTATCATTCCGATGTAGTTCGGCGTAAGTCCCGCTTTTTCCGCAAGATCCTCCTGACGTAATCCTTTTGCATTGCGAAACCTTCTGATGTTTGCGCCTATTGTGCCGAGCTGCATAGCTTCCTCCTTGGGTAAATAAAAATTCTTTTAGATTAGTATACATTAATTTTGTTCGCCAATACACCAACCAAAAGAAAGAAATATTGACTATTAGTTATGATTTATTCACATTTGTGTGTTATAATTAACTTAATAAAAATTAATAGAGGTGTTATGATATGTCAACGGTGGTTTTCATAGGGCACTCAAGCTGCCCCGAGCTTAATATTTCGCAGGTAAAGGCTTCCATACACCGACTCGCAGAAAACGGTGCGGACAGATTTTTGTGTGGCGGAATGGGAGAATTTGACCATATTTGTGCCTCAGCGGCACATGAGCTTAAAAGTGAGTACAACAACATCCACTGCAATATTGTACTTCCGAATCCGCGCCGAAGGATTGATGATCCGGAATATTTCGACGAGATAATCTACCCGGACGGTTGGGAGGACTGGCATTTCAAGGCAGCCATCACAAAGCGTAATCGTTGGATGGTCGAAAATGCCGACACGGCACTCTGCTATGTGGTCAGAGAATCCGGCGGTGCGGCAAAGACCTTGGCATACGCAAAAAAATTTGGACTTAAAATAGTATCGGTTTGCCCTTAAAAACTTCCAAAAATATTAAAATCAATCCACATAGTCGTTCCACACAAAACAATATGTTATTTTCGCTCCATAACTTTTTCGCCGCATCAGCGCGGCGATTTTTTTATTTTTTTTGCAAAAAAGTCTTGACAAACCGGGGAAAATGTGCTATAATATTTAACTGGTATAGGTTGCGCATAAAAACGCATCCTCTCCTTTCCCGGGAAAAAAGACGAATTCCGGGACTTAATGTCCATAAGGAGGTGTAACAACATGGATAAGATTTCTTCCTACGAAACTCTGTTTATCGTTGATGTACAGCAGGGTGAGGACAACGTTAAGGCTCTGGTCGAGAAGTTCACAGGTCTTATCGCTGCAAACGGCACTATCGAGTCGGTCAATGAGTGGGGTACACGCAGACTTGCTTACCCGATCAATGATCTTACCGAGGGCTATTACGTTCTCGTAAACTTCAAGAGTGCTTCCGATTTTCCGCTCGAACTCGAACGCGTATTCGGTATTACCGATGGCATCATGCGTTCTATCGTCATAAAGCATGACGAAAAGAAGGCAGCTGCTCAGAAGTCCGAACAGCCCGCTGAAGCTGCTGACGCTGAATAATCAAAGTTTTCGAAACATACTGATTGGAGGTAAAGACAATGGCAAATCTAAATCTCAATAAGGTCATACTCTGCGGAAGACTTACTCAGAATCCCGAGTTAAGACAGACTCCGAGCGGTGTCATGGTTCTCAGATTTTCGATAGCCGTAAACCGCAGATTCTCTTCGAAAAACGAAGACGGCAGCAGAAATCAGCCTGAAGCTGATTTTATAAACTGCGTTGCATGGCGTCAACAAGCGGAATTTATTTCTCGCTATTTTCATAAGGGATCTTCTATTTGCATTGTCGGAAACATCCAGACAGGTTCTTACACCGATCAGCAGGGTAACAAGCGCTATACTACTGATGTTGTTGTTGACGAAGTAAACTTCGTTGACTCAAAGGGTGAAAACCAGAACGGATTCGATCAGGGTTATTCGCAGTCTGGACAAGGTGCTTATATGCCCCAGTCCTACACGGCTCCGCAGCCGCAGTACTCAACGCCCGCCGGAAGCTCTCCGGCACAACAGAACACAGCCGCTCCTCAGTTCGAGCTTATCGATGCCGAGGATGAGCTGCCGTTCTAAGCTGTATAAGCAGTTTTAAAAAAGATAAACAGGAGGTCAAGAAAATGGATAAAGAGAGAACCGAAAACGCTTCCAAGCCTTTTCGCCCTGCTATGCGCAGAAAGAAGAAGGTCTGCCAGTTCTGTGCAGATCACATCGATGAGATCGATTACAAGGATGTTGCTCGTCTGAGAAAGTATATCTCCGAGCGCGCTAAGATCCTTCCCAGAAGAATTTCCGGCACTTGCGCGAAGCATCAGCGTCAGCTGACCATCGCTATCAAGCGTTCGCGTCACGTCGCACTTCTTCCTTACATCAGCGACTGATTTCAGCCTGATATGATTTAGTAAGTTATACCGCAGTCGAATCGATTGCGGTATTTCTTTTTGCAAATTTTTAAAGAAAGGGACTTTCGCAGCTCGAAAGTCATCGGCAAATACAATGAATACATTATGGTCCGATTTTATACAAACAACCGACGAACTCAACGAGAGCCGCGATCTGCGATTCAACAACTCGAACTGTTCTTTGTGGATAAATGCAATATGTGCGCATTCTGGGATCAAAGCCCTTGAGGTAGGCTGCGGCGGAGGCATATTCTGTCTCAAGCTAAAAAAATATCTGCCTGATATATCAATAACCGGTATCGATATAGATGATGGACATATCGAGCGTGCAAAGCAGCTTGCAAAGGAGAATTCGATTGACTGTGATTTTACAGCATGCGATATTGCCGCGCTTCCCTTTCCGAATGAAAGTTTTGATCTATCATATTCACACACAGTCGCGGAGCATATTCCGCACGATGTTTTTTTCAAACAGCAATACCGTATTTTGAAAAAGGGCGGTCAAATATCAGTTTTGTCAGTCAGGACAAAATCAAATATCACAGCCGGTATAGAACGTTCGGATGAAGAACTCGAACTTTTTGAAAAAGCATGGAAAAATGCTTCTGAAACATTTATAGATGATTCATTTGTCGGAAAATACGAGATGTCCGAGCATGAATATCCGCGTGAGCTTGAAAAATACGGTTTTAAAAACATAAAGGTAAATGTATTCACCGTGATAGACTATGCGCCTGACAGCTCTGATGTTGACGATGCAACTGCTCTAAAACAGATAAACTGCCACCGCAACGGCGATCTGTCATCGGTAAGGAAAATATTAAACCGCAAAAAAGATGCACTTGACCCTGATGAACTCAAACGACTCTGCGAGCTCATAAACTCAAGATACGATGAAAGAATAGCAAAATACCGCAGAAATGAAAAATTATGGGATTTTTCCACATCAACGATATTGGCTGTCAATGCTCAAAAATAGTCCGTGCGCGGCGATCTTTAATCGCCGCGCACATTTTTATTTTAGCGAATTATTTTTCTTCCGGAACAAATTCTTCTATTTTTTCCGGCTCACCGAATTCACGAATAAGATCAAAAATATCCTTTTCACCGCCGCTGACTACAAATATCGATTCACCACTCGGTATCTTCATCGACAGCTTCGTATAAACTTCACCGTGATAGCTTACTTTTTCATATTCCGCACGCTTTACCTTTCCGTTATAAGGATTCCAAAGCTCTGGATCAAGCTCGCCGCGAAGGAGTATATCTCCATCGTAATCGGCAGCGGATGAATTAGAGAAGAAATAAACATCGCAGTTTTCCTGCTTCTTGTGTATATATCCGAAAACTCCGCCCTTAAGCATTGCATCCGCGACACCCGAATTTTTATAAAGCGGATATATAAGGCTCAGCGCACCGCAATCATCAAGCGTTGGCATATCGACTATCTCAACATCGTATGCCACATTTATGGAATCAAGCAAATCGGCTACGGTTCGGCTTTCAACATGATATACACCGTCTGCCCCAGTCTTGTCGGATGAGATAAAATATGCCGCACCGCCATTCGCATTTTTGTTTTCGTATACATTCGCCATCACATCGTGCGAATTGCCTTGAACACCGAATATCTCATAGACCGTTCTGCGGACTTCATCGTCTGCATTTTTGTCGGGTGTAAATTCGAATGCCTTAGACGGAAGCTCGACTGTAGCAATTACCTTTCCGCCACCCTGCCAAAATTTCTTGATTTTTCTGATATTATCAAGACTTATCATCGACATTCCCGGCATTATCAAAACGCTGAAACGTTCAAAGTTCACGGTATTGTTCAGATAAAGCATTCCGTCATCGGTACTTACCCTCTCGCTCATAACCTCTGGATGTATGACCGTGAGATCCTTTCCGGCATATGCCATTATACTGTTTATGAGCGTCATATAATCGGTATTTTCAGGAGTCTGCGAAAATTCCCAGCCGCGTGGCTTAGAATCATACAGCATCATCTGCGAATGTACCGATTCGATCGGATAAAGCATAGCTATATCGCAGATATGACGACCACCGCGCAGTAAGGTCTGGCAGCGTGTTATATAATCGTTCAGTGCAGGAACTATATCCTTGAACTCGGGATTTCTGTGCGAGACCTCATGCGGTATCCTTGCTTTTCCCGAAAGCCACAGCGTATGCGGAATAAGATAATTCACACCACGTGAAAATGCGTTCATCGCCTCGCAATACAATATCCGTTCGTTCAGCACCTCATAGTTTCCGTATATCTCGCAGACCACCGTCGGAATATCATAGTTATATGCTGCACTCGAAGCTATCTTATATCCGTTGAAGCCGTACATATACGAATGTACCATATCCATTCCGACCGCTCCGCTCTGCTTTCTCCAGAGAAAACCATCGCCGTAAAGCCATGAGCAGGAGGCATCCTTGGGTTCACAAACATGACCTGTGCATATAAGACCGTTTCTTTTTGTAAAATCACCGACCGCCTTGAAAAAGCCTTCCGCAAACATATGCGCACGGCAGTCCATGAAAAGTGCCTTATAATGCGCAGTATCCTCGCCAATATCCTCCCAAAGCGCAGGATAATACGGAGCAGGATCAAAGCCGTATCTTTCTTCAAACACTTCATTCAAAGAATACTCCCACATTCTGCGATTCAATACCTTGTATTGCAGATCGTCATAAAAGGTCATCTTCACTACATCACCGATATAATCCTTATATCTATCCGTGAAGCGTTTATATGTCAACGAAATAAAATCCATCGAAGCATCATAGCTCATAAAATTTGCAAAGCCGTTATTTTCGGGCATACAGATATATTCTTCTATATTCCAATTTCCTTTCGGAACGTTCCATACAAGCTCATCGCCGTCTATAAACTGACGAAGATCTATTATCCTGCGGTCGTCTACTTCAACCGCAACTATGCTCATGAGCTTAGAGCCTTCGGAAGAATAAAGCTTCCGTTTTACGCTCTCACCTTCAATACATTCATATTCGAATCGCTTAAGCGTGAGCGCCGTTGAATTTGGAAATACTCGTGCAAGCTCACCGCCGGCAGTTCCGGTTGGAAAATCAAGATCATCATAAAATATCACAGACATATCAAGCTCACGCGCTTTTTCGAGCAGAGCCTTATAGCTGTCATAGTATTCATCCGTACCAAAGTCGGGATGAGTTCCGTCATGTCCCGCAGCAGCAGACACCGGCAAAGGCACTATGCCACCGTATCCGCTTTTTTTATAAAGTGCAATATTTTTAGCAACATCGTCAGTCAGCCTTCCATTTTCGGCGAAGCGTCCGTCCATATGATAAAACGGAACCGGGCGGTAATTCATCGGCATTGACTGGAAATCGCGTCTCAGTTCTTTATATTCCTTTGAAGTTTTGGCATTCAGCAAAGCCATCAGCTCCTTTGACTTATATTTTAGATTGATATGATACCACATTTAACTTAAAATGTCAATAGAATTTCTTAAAAAAAGCGAAAAAACAGCATCATGCACAATTTGCGACTCAGTGCTTTGTGCATTTCAACCAACAAATCATTGAAAACAGCTTTCAAAATTGCGCCGTGGTAAATTCATTTCACAATAATTGTTGAGAATATTTGTTTTTAACCGGATTTTATATTGACTTTCCTTCTGAAAAGTAGTATAATAATATTGTGCCGGCTTTGGATATTAAAACCACATTAAAAACGTAATGTATTAAAGAAAGGGAGTGTCACAAATATGGTTGCACTGGATAATTACCCCTCAGGTCTTCTCGAACTTCTCGATAAAAAGGGTATCGGAGAAGACAAGATCCTCCTTCTCGCAAAATGCGATATGAACAAGGAAGGCGCACACTGCGACTGCTTTTTGATCGCTACAAGTGACGAGCTTATAAGTCTGTCGGGAATAATGACCTTGACCGGAAAGCACGAACACAAATTTGCATCATCAACCGCTGTAAGGCTAAATGCCGAATTTAAAGAGCTGTCTTATGAATGCTTCATGCTCAATGATCTGGATGAATTTTCGGTCGAGGAGCTGCTGTCATCCGGTAGACTGAGTGCAAAAAGCAAAAGTTCTGACGGACAAGTGCTCATATCGGTCTTTACAAACACATCTAAATCACAAATGCAGCTTTTTTGCAAATACATAAAGAAATGCAAAGAAGGAAAAGAATTTACTCTCGATGAGGAAGATTCGAAGGAATCGCTGTTCTGTCCGAAATGCGGTTCACGGTATCCCAACCCGGATCGCAAGATATGCCCGCGCTGTATGGATAAAGGAAAGCTCATAAAGCGTATGAGCGTATTTTTTGTAAAGTACAAGTGGAAGCTCGTTGTGATACTCGCTATGCTCATATTGATGAGCGTTCTCGGTGTAGTTTCGCCGTATATCGGCTCGGCGTTTTATTATGATGAAGTACTGAAAGAGGGCGGCGAATTTTACGGTCAGATACTTTTGGTGCTCTCGATGATAATCGGAATGCGCGTAGTTTCGGTGATACTCAATATGTTCAACGGAATAATCACCTCTAAGATCGCAGCATTGATCTCATATGATCTGAAACAGACGATATTCAATGCGATACAGCGTCTGTCAATAAGCTTCTTTACCGGACGGCAGACCGGTGGACTCATGAATCAGGTAAACAACGATGCACAGACGATCTACTGGTTTTTCTGCGATGGATTTCCGTGGTTTCTGGTAAACGTTGTACAGATACTTGCTCTGGTCGTGATAATGTTCATACTGAATCCGCTGCTCGCATTTCTGTCGCTGATAACGCTTCCATGCTTTGTGGTTCTGGTAAAGTTTATATTTTCAAAGGATGACAAGCTGCACGCAAAAAGATATTCAAGTTCGAGAGCTATGAACGGTGCGCTTTCTGATATGCTCGGCGGCATAAGAGTCGTTAAGGCATTCTCAAAGGAAAAAAATGAAGTCGTCCGCTTCAACCGCTATTCCACAAGACTCGCACAAAATGAAAAGAATCTCTCGAATTTCCAAAACATGGCATATCCTGCGGCGGATTTTCTGCTCTACCTTGGCAATATATTCGCATGGGGCTTCGGCGGCTGGATGGTCATAAAGGGAGAGCTTACCTACGGTCTGCTCGTTACATTTATTTCTTATATGAATATGGTCTACAGCCCAATGTATTCATTCGTTGATATGACCTATTGGGCATCCGACTGTCTGAATGCTTGTGCAAGACTTTTCGAGGTCATGGATGCAGTTCCGGATGTAGTAGAGCCCGAAAAGCCTATACCTATGGAAAATATGCAGGGAAAAGTCACATTTAATAATGTAGAATTTTCATATGTCAAGAACCGTAAGGTCATTGATGGCGTAAGTTTTGATATAGATCCCGGAAAGGTCATAGGCATTGTCGGTCACACAGGTGCAGGAAAATCGACCCTTGCAAATCTGCTAATTCGCCTCTATGATGTCACAGCGGGAGAGATACTCATAGATGGAGTTAATGTAAAGGACATATCCTTTGCCGATCTCAGAAAAAACATCGCCATAGTTTCGCAGGAAACCTACCTTTTCATGGGAACTATACTCGACAACATAAGATATGCTCGCCCGGAGGCAACTCTCGATGAAGTAATAGAAGCCGCAAAGATCTCCGGAGCACATGACTTTATAATGAAGCTGCCCGACGCATATTCAACTCGAATCGGAGTCGGATACAAGGATCTGTCCGGCGGAGAACGGCAAAGAGTATCTATAGCGCGCGCAGTTTTAAGAAATCCGAAGATACTTATCCTTGACGAAGCAACTGCGGCGATGGATACCGAGACCGAGCGTCAAATACAGACCGCTCTTGAACGCCTTGTCAAGGGCAGAACGACAATTATGATCGCTCACCGTCTTTCGACTCTGCGCGATGCCGACAAGCTCATAGTCATCGAAAACGGCAAGATGCCCGAATTCGGAACTCATCTTGAACTTATAAATAAAAAAGGCATTTATTATAATCTCTACAAGATGCAGGTCGAGGCTCTGAAGAATATCGGTATCGAAGCATAATTTTAAGGAGGAAACCACTATGTCAGAACAAAATAAGATACCCTCCGAGGTTCCGGCAGAGCTTCGCGGTATCGTAAAAATAACTTATTTGAACCGTGAAAACTGCACTCTCACCGAAAAGAACGGATTTTTAGGACTTCGTGCAGTAATAGACAAGCCGGAAGATCCACTTTACGACAAAAAGGAAGACAATAACGAAAAAAAAGGCAGCTCTGCTGAAAAAGTGCATTATCCCGAGGAGGACGATCTTCCAGAGGGGAAGATACTGAAGGTTGCCGAGCGCATATTCCTTTCACGCGCATTTCCTTTTGATATGCCGCACGATTACATATCTGTTCTTGATAAGGACAAAAAAGAGATCGGCTTCATACGTTCGCTCAATGATTTTGATGAGCTCCAAAAATCTATGCTGATAAGAGAGCTTGACGCAAAATACTACACACCGACAATCAAAAAAATATACTCGGTAAAGGAACGTTACGGCTTCTCATATTGGAAGACAGAATGCGAATTCGGTGAAAAATCCTTTACGCTGCAGGACACCTACAGAAGCATAATAAAATCTTCGAATCCCGATGGCTCGGAACGCCTGTTCATACTTGATGTTGACGGCAATCGCTATGAGATACCGAATGTAGAGGAGCTCGATCGTCAGAGTTTTAAAAAGATCGAGCTGTATCTGTAAGCTTGACCGCCAAAGGTATACTCTTTGGTCTTCGACTTAAATTTTGCTTAACAACGATCAAGCTCATGTTTGAGCGGAAAGGAAAGGTCACAATTTATGGAAACTACCACAAATCAAGCCGAGATAGCCGAGCTCGAAGCTGAAAAGCGGCTTGAAGCGCGAAAAGAAAAGCTACGAAAAAAGCTACATAAAGCTGATCCGAAAATATCAATGGCTGATGTGATCGTTATATTCGATTTCAATCTTTCTGATAAAGTAACCGATGAAAATCGTTATGATCAGCGTGTCGAAGGAGTATGTGCGCTCACAAAGGATACATTATATGTATATGAAAACGATGTGCGCACAAAGGAGATAAAGCTGTCCGAAGCCGATGATTTTAAGATAACCGCCGGTGTCGGAAGTGTTACGGCAGAATGCACAGTAAACGGATCGGAGCTTCTCATATGCCGCTCGGATGCTTCAAAAACAGCTGAATTCGGCGCGGTAATGAAACAGATAAATCGATTCAAGAAAAACGGTACATTCAGCTTCGATTATATGAAAGATCTAGCGCGTTTTTGCGAGAAATGCGGCCGTCCGTTCCCTCCCGGATCATCGGTATGTCCGCATTGTGTTGACAAAAAGGGAGTAATGAAACGGTTATGGGATATAGCCAAGCCCTACAGTCTCCATCTTGCAGTCGCAGTCGTATTGTTCTTTGCGATAACCGCCGTGAATCTCCTGACACCGTGGCTCAACCGCATTCTCGTAGATGATTTTATCGAATCAAAAACTCCGGAAAATATAGCTTTGACCGGATTTATCGCAGTAATAGTCTCACTTGCCGCAGTTCATGTCATCGCACAGCTGCTTGGAATGCTCCGAAGCCGAATACTTGTCACGACCTCGAATAAGATTATAATAAAACTGCGCGAGATGGTATTTTCGAAGATCCAGCAGATGTCTATCTCCAGAATATCAAAGCGTACCGCCGGTGAGCTTATGAACCGTGTAAACAATGACACGGCACAGATACAGAATTTCATAACCGGTCTCATGCCAGACCTTGTACAGGAGTCACTTATATTAATATCTGTCTCGATCATGCTATTTGTTTACGACTGGAAGCTGGCTCTTATGATACTCTTCCCCGCTCCGCTCGTGGTCATCTCGTTCAGAAAATTCTGGAATTTTATTCATCCACTATACGGACGTTCATGGAATATATATTCGAAAGCCGACACGACGCTTCACGATATTTTCTCTGGTATAAGAGTCGTAAAGGCATTCGGAATGGAAAAGCGCGAATCAAAACGATTTGAAGATGTTTCAAAGGAACTGCGCGATATAAATATCCGAAATGAAAAAATCTGGGCAACTGTTTGGCCCTGGCTCAACTTTTTCATGGGCATAGGTGAGTTTTTCCTGCTCTTCTATGTCGGAAACAAGATAATCGGCGGAACTATGACACTCGGTGAAATGTCACAGTTCTCCGCGTATGTCAGCATGATATACGGACCGCTCAGATGGGTCGCAAACCTTCCGAGAAGACTTGCTCAATTCTCCACATCGACCGCAAAGGTATTCGAAATAATCGATGAAAAGATCGATGTTCCCGATCGCGATGATGCAAAGGACATAATTATAAAGGGAACTATAGATTTCGAAAATGTTGCGTTCGGATATGATGAATCGAGCGATGTGCTCAAGAATGTAGATCTTCACATCGAGCCGGGAGAAATGATAGGCATAGTAGGTAAATCAGGTGTTGGAAAGTCAACGCTCATAAATCTTCTTATGAGAATGTACGATATAAGCGAAGGCTCTATAAAAGTAGATGGAATAGATATACGCGACCTTTCGCAAGACTGTCTGCGATCACAGATCGGAGTGGTTTTGCAGGAGACCTTCCTGTTTGCCGGAACTATATACGACAATATCGCATATGCAAAGCCGACAGCCTCACGTGATGAAGTCATAACTGCCGCAAAAATCGCCGGTGCGCATGAATTTATCATGAAGCTGCCAGATGCCTATAACACAAAGGTCGGTGAAAAGGGACATACTCTTTCGGGTGGAGAAAGACAGCGTGTATCGATAGCACGCGCACTTCTCCATAATCCGCGCATTTTGATATTGGACGAAGCGACCGCTTCGCTCGATACAGAGACAGAGCGTCAGATACAGGAATCGCTCCAGAAGCTTATAAAGGATCGCACAACTCTTGCAATAGCACACAGATTATCTACACTAAGAAATGCGACAAAACTTATCGTACTCGACAAGGGAACTATCGCCGAAGTCGGATCACACGATGAACTCATGCGCAAAAAAGGTATATATTACGGTCTGGTCATGGCACAAAGACAGATGTCCAAGATGACTCCGAAAAATTCTGAAAATGCAGCTAATGTTTCTTAAGTAATAATTCTTCAGAAAGAGATATTCAGCGATAATGTTCCGAGACTCAATGTGAAAGGATTCTGAAATTAACACGATGGATATTTGGGAAAAGCTCTATCTTAAAGCCAAAGAACAGTATTCGCCGAAGGAAGTATCGCCATTTGTATATGCACATCACGTTGTATGCGCATTAGAAAGCGAAAACGGCGAGATATTCACCGGATTTTGTATTGAAAGCTGTTCGGGAGTCATGAATCTCTGTGCCGAGAGAGTCGCAGCCTTGAATATGTATGTAAACAGCGGTCAGACAGTGATAAAACGGCTGATAGCATTCCGAGATTCTCCGCCTCACGGCGAGGGCAGCGGAATGCCGTGCGGTGCGTGCAGAGAATTTTTAATGCAGCTCTCATCCGAGAATCGAAATACCGAGATAATGGTCGATTATGAAAAGCGAGAGATCATCACTTTACAGGAATTGATCCCCAAGTGGTGGGGAACGGAAAGATACGAAAATAATAATGCGGAGCGATAAATCGCTCCGCACTTCTTTGCTTTTAGATACTTTCCACATTCTTGTGGAAAACATCTATATATTCTTTTTTAAATATATCATTACAAAAAGGCAGCTCGAAAATATCCAAAGCGAAATACTTCCGGTAAATATCAATACAACAACAGATAATACCCATAGAATAAATATGACCGCACCGTTCAAGCATTCTGCGAGCCAATTGAGTCTTTCGCCAAACAATTCCGATATGATACATCCTCCGTCAAGTATTTTTATCGGGAGCAGATTTACAACGGCAAGTGAAAATGAGCACAACATGAAATCTTCAAGTCCCAACAACATTCCGACAGCTCCGCTTATGATATTAACAAAAGCTCCGGCAGAATATACTATAAGACGTTCAAAACGTGAAAATTCCCATACCGCCATATCTATCCTTGCCCCGATAAATGACAATCCGAATGAAGCTATTCGCCCGCCGAAAAGCTTTATCGCAACGATATGCCCAAGTTCATGCAGAGTTGCCGCCAAAATCGGTACTGATATTCTTTTAAAAACCGCTGATATTATCGTAAAAATATTCAATCAGGCTGAATTATAGGCGGCAGAAGCTCGGTCACAGGTGCATCGGCTATCACCGCTTCTTCCTCAATTGCAGAAACCGCCGCATCACTCAAATAATATCCGCTAACTCCGGCTGATACAGCTATCGCCTCCTGAATATCTTCACCGCCGAGCGACACTAAATTATAGCAAAGTATCGCGCCGGTCAAAGTAAAAAGTCCTGCAGCTAAAAGTATTGTATCAAGTCTCCTTTTTATATAAATCACCTCTTTCATAAAAAATATATTCAAATCCGCTGAAAATTATGAATATCTCTTGACAAACAGAAATTAAAATGTTATAATCTTTCTATAACTTCACAGGAGCTTCAAATGGAACAAAAAATCAAAAAAACACTTTTCGTCCGCGACCGCGAATTTTATAGGGTCGTATTATCTCTTGCCATCCCAATGACACTTCAAAATGTCATGCAGTTGCTTTTGAACATGATGGATACTGTCATGCTCGGACGGCTCGGAACAAATTCAGAGGTATTGATCTCTGCGGCAAATTTTGCAAATCAGCCTTATTTTGTATATTCGCTCTTCCTCTTCGGAATGGTTTCGGGAATGTCAGTACTTATAGCGCAGTACTGGGGAAAAGGCGACACAGATGCGATAAATTCGATCGCAGGCATTGCAATATCCGCCGCAATAGTTGTCGGAAGCCTTTTTACTGCGATATGCTATATGTTCACGCCGCAGGTCATCGGGCTGTTTACCGAGAGCAGCGAGGTCATAGAGCTCGGTGTCAAATATTTAAGAATAGTTCTCGCTTCATATGTCATAGCTTCACTCACAAGTCTGCTGTGCGGAATAATGCGCTCGACTGAGCAGGTCGGTATCGCACTCGGCTCAAATACCATCGGTATAACCACGAATATCGTATTGAATTATTGCTTCATCTTCGGAAAATTCGGATTTCCGCGGATGGAAATAGAAGGTGCGGCTCTCGCAACACTTATCGCAAAAATAGTTGAATTTATCGTGGTGCTTATATATGTCATTTTCTTCGACAAGCGCGTTAAACTGTCGTTTAAACGTATGTTTAAGCTGAAAGGACATCTTGTTAAGGATTTCATCAGATACAGCCTTCCGGTAATTTTTAATGAAACCATGTGGGGACTCGGAATAACTCTGCATTCGGTCGTCATCGGTCATATAGATGATGCTTCATATGCCGCATACACGGTAGCGAATATAATCGAAAAGATAGGTCTGCTGTCGGCTATCGGCTTTGCGAATGCTACACAGATAATAATCGGCAAGGAGATCGGTGCAGGTCGCTCCGAAAACGCATATCCGTATGCAAAGACCATGCTCACGCTTTCTGCTCTGCTCGGACTTATAATGTCAGGAGTAGTACTGATAGTAAGAGTTCCTGCGGTCGGACTGTTCGATATATACGACACGACAAAAACCGCGGCGATAAACATAATTGCTGTGATGTCGGTAATAATCTTTATAAAAAGCTTTAATACTACTGCAATAGTCGGTGCAATGCGCGGCGGTGGAGACACACGCACGGCAATGATATTCGATTTTATGCCAATGTGGATAATTTCCATACCGCTCGGAGCGATAGCCGCACATTTTTTCAAGCTTCCGGTCTGGTGGGTATATGCCTGCCTTATGAGCGATGAAGTGATCAAATCGCCATTCTGTCTTATTTACATAATATCGAAGCGTTGGATAAGAAATGTAACAAGATAAAGCACGGATACGGTAAATATCCGAGAGAAAAATAACTAAAGTGAGGCTTTTCACATGAACTTCAAAACAATCACTCCTGAAGCAGGCGGCATACCGTCAAGTGCAATCGAGAGCTATCTTAAAATGCTCGATGAGGCAGGTCTTTCGACCCACGAGGTGATAATCTCGCGTGGAGAGAATATTTTGTTCGAGAAATATTATCCGCCGTTCACGAAGGATTTTCTGCACCGCGAATATTCGCAGACAAAGAGCCTTGTGGCGATAGCGGTCGGTTTTGCGTTGGGAGATGGTCTGCTTTCACTCGATGACAAGATCGGAAAGTTTTTCCCCGAAGAAACAAAGGACATTCCAGATCCGAGGATGGCAGAGCAGACAGTTCGTCAGATGCTGATGATGAGTACACCCAAGTCCGGTCGGTACTGGTTCTCCGAGCGTTCGGATGACCGCGTGAGAAATTATTTTGAGACTACTAAAGTCGCCGCGCCACTCGGCAGCCGCTTTCAGTACGACAGCACAGGCTCGTTTATCCTCTGTGCGATGGTCGAGCGTTTGACCGGAAAGAAATTCATCGAATATCTGCGTGAAAAGCTTTTTGACCGAATTGGAGTTTCTAAGGGGATAAAGTGTCTCGATTGTCCAGGTGGGCATTCGTGGGGAGATTCCGCGGCTCTTGCGACCGCTGAGGATATGCTGAGGATCTGTCGCTTCATGCTCGACGGCGGAAAGGTAGATGGCGAGCAGCTGATCGATCCAAACTTCGTTTCGGATGCAGTATCGAGCCTTATTTCGAACAGGAATGATGGTGAGCCTTCGAGCTACTGCACGCAGGGCTACGGATACCTAATTTGGAAGCTTTACGGCGAAGGCTTCTTCTTCAACGGTATGGGCTGTCAGCTTTCACTGGCGATACCTGAAAAGGACATAATTTTAATCTACAACGGCGACAATCAGGGTATAGACACGGCGAAGGAGACGATAATCGATGGATTTTACGAGTTTATCGTAAAATCGGCAGGCGATGCGCTTCCGGAGGATAAGAAGGCTCTTACTTCGCTTAAGGAATATTCCGACACGCTTAAGTTGATGGCGGCGCGTGGCGAGAAATATTCGCGCATAGAATCCGATGTTGGCGATAAACAATACATACTGCTCGAAAATACAATGGGCATAAGCTCGATGAAACTCAATTTCGGTGAAACGATAGAGCTTTCATACAAAAATGCACAGGGTGACAAGCTTTTACAGCTCGGACGCTGTGAGAACGTATTCGGGATATTTCCCGAAGAGGGATATTCTCGTGAGATAGGTTCGGTCTCCTGCCCTGGAAATTATTACCGCTCGGCAAGCTCGGCGGCATGGCAGAATGAGAGTACGCTGCTTATAGATGTTCAGGTCATAGACGAATATTTCGGACGGCTTTGGATAACACTTCATTTCGATGGAAACAAAATTTTCGTTGAAATGAAAAAGGTGGCGGAGGATTTCTTCACAACCTATCAGGGCAACGCCGTTGGTGAATTTCAATAATCAAACTAAAAACCGGTCTTCGACCGGTTTTTTTGACAGATTTTTGAGTTTATTTTACTTACGAACTTAAAAATGAGAATATTGTCCACAAAAAAATTCATTTTGTCCATTTCTTTTCACTTATATTTGTGTTATTATATTTATATAAGTTATTCATATTTTGTTATTGAGCGCGCCGAATAATAATAATAATAATAATAATAATAATA
>CAZRVL010000011.1:0-49860 GCA_964603455.1 uncultured Lachnospiraceae bacterium | reverse complement strand
CATGGGTGGAATTCCTCCTATATATAAATAAATTTTGACAAAGGGTATTTATGGCTATATTTGCGCATAAAAATGCCACGATAATATAATAGCACTTTTTAAATCATTTGTAAAGGGGTAAAACGAAAATATTTTGTAAACATAAGAGAAAAAGAGGCTTGGCAGCAAAAAAAGCGCAATTTCTGTGCTTTTTTGCTTGATTTGTTAAGTTATTCGGCGAATCTGTCCATAATCTCCTTAAGATCTGCGACATAGGCATCCTTCTTGGAGTCGATAGTTGATATCCGGTTGGAGTTCTTATAGGTGATCGTATTTCTGAAAGCGAAGGTGATTGCAGCACCGCCGGATATGCTGTCGGTATAGATTATTCCAAAGTCGTAGCAGATGGAGGACTTGATAATATCATAATATCTGTGACGCATTATCATCCGAGGTGTATTGACCTTAAGCGCGACTGCAAAAATTGAAAATTCACGCAGGCGATAAGACCTATGTTCGTGACTATTCACTCAACAAAAACGTAAGAAATAATAAGACTGTAATTTTCTAAAGCCAAAAGCTGTCTCAAAAGCAATTTGTTTGAGACAGCTTTTGAAGTTATTCGGCTTCCATTATCCTGTATGCGTCGCTGTAATCATATGAAATAAGTTCGACGGTACATACATTTTGCCTGACGGATTTTATTTTGAGTTTGGCGGTAACAACAAGTTTGTTTGAACCGTCCAGAGCTTTAACGGTAAGTATCGATTCGTGGTATCCGGTTGAAAATCACCGAATAACTTTATAGATATATCGTCTGGTTCACATGGATCTGTACAAAATCCCAGTGGCAATACCGCGACCCAGCCGGATTTGTTTATACTGAGGTCATAACCGAATCGCCGACCGACAAAAACCGGTATAATCCCATATGCCTTGATTTTCGTCAACGGACAGCTGACAATCCTTTTCTTCGAATATGACTTCAACAGTACCGTCGTATTCAAATCTGAAATTGATATTATTTATATTGTTGTACTCTCCCACTATCGGTAGAAGATATTCTTTGAAGTATACGTTCAAGCGTTACAATTTTGGGGTCGGGGTTCTCTTTCGACTTATTGACAAAATCGGACTGATCGGTCGATTCGGGATATACATATGTAAATATTTTAAGGGCATCCGCAATGGATTCCGTAGGTTCGTCTGAGCCGCATGAGACGCACAATAAAGAGAGGGTAAGAAATAATAGCAGTAAATATTTTTTCATAAAAGTTCAGAAGAATCGGGTAGAGGTCTACCAGATTTTGAAGATCAGTCAAGTATGCCGTCACAAGTTGCGGTAACACTGAGTAGCGAATCATAAACGAATCTTTTACCATCAACAGTACAGATGAAATAGTTTTCATCTTCTTTGCAATCTTGGTTGTAAGCTCTAAGAGGGAATTGCCAACATCGTAGCGAATATCATAGCTATGGCGACGGCAAGATCGAGAAAGTGTGCGCGCTTTTTTGAAAGTTTTAACAATAATTTAGACATACTTTCTTGTTCTGACAAATTCGGACTTCGTACCGCACATTGAATATTCAAGATGTCATGTTGGGAGAATATGCGCGTTAAGTTTGACTCCGGAAATCATACACTTCGGCGCAAATTGTAAATTTACACTTTAAATGTAAACATACAATTTCCTATACAGTTATATTATACACTATATATCTCTTCAAATGTCAATAGAACTTTCAATAAAATATTATATTTGCAGATTCGCGCAAAACAATAGCTACGATTTGTGTATATTGCTCAACGAATTTGCCCTTGAAAATAACTTGACATATTTCATTTTTTGTGGTATAATATTTATGCGACCGTGTCGGACGATCGCGCGGTATAATGCCGAAAGGTCTTACCGTGAGGAAAGTCCGGGCTTCACAGGGCAGGATAACGGATAACGTCCGCCGAGGGTGACCTCCGGGAAAGTGCAACAGAGATATACCGCCCGATACTTATCGTGGTAAGGATGGAAAGGCGAGGTAAGAGCTCACCCGAATCTATGGTAACACAGATTCGCTGTAAACCCTATTCGAAGCAACGCCTATGGGATCCGCGTTTGCGGCTGTCTGCCCGGCAGCTCCCATTGATTGCGGCAAGCGATTTTTCGCTGAGCGTATCGGAGACGATACGCCTAAGATAGATGATCGTCTATTACAGAACCCGGCTTACAGACCCGGTCGCTATATTTGCGTAAGGCTTCGTTTTGAAGTCTTTTTTCTTTATTTACAATATTGACGTTGACATTTAGGTAGAAATAGTGATATAATATTCTTTAACGAATTACATTTTGGGAGATATATTATTTATGAAAAAAACTCTTATCACGGCATTGCTTGCCTTGACTCTTTCATTTGCCTCCTGCGGTTCGAGCTCGGAGGATGCACCTATGGGCTATAAGGAGATCTCTAATGAAGGTCTCAATTATCATTTTTATGTTCCTTCGGAATGGACGGCTGACGTTTCTACCGGTATGACCAGTGCATATTATGACGGACGCGATCCTTCGAATGTTTCGGTCACAGCATTTGAGCTTGATGATGTTTCTATAAACAGCGCGGATGCTTACTGGGAGCTGAATGAGGCAGATCTTAAGCTGATACTTCCGGATCTTGAATATGTCGATATTTCGGATTGCAAGCTCGGCGGTGAGGACGGAGTGGATGCGAAACAGTATGTATATACCGCATCGATGTCCGATACCGAATACAAGTTCATGCAGGTCGTTGCGATACGCTCAAATGAGGTATATATCATAACCTATACTGCGGTCGCAGATAAATATGACTCGCACATCGAAGATGTTATATCTATGGTGGATTATTTTAAATTCAAATGAGCGGAATAATTTATTTTGACAACAGTGCCACGACACCTGTTTGTGATGAAGCAAAAAATGCGATGATCGATGCAATGGACAGATACGGAAATCCATCATCTCTTCATGATATGGGTCTTGATGCGGAATCCATAGTGTTTTCCGCTAAAAAGAACATAATGGCTGCACTCGGTCTTCGCTGCATGACAAAAAACGATGGGCGGCAGATAATATTTACTGCCGGCGGAACCGAAGCTGACAATTTAGCTCTCAGGGGTGTCGCATTTGCGAAGAATTTTCCGCATGGAAAGAAAATATTGACCTCTGACAGCGAACATCCCGCCGTGCTTGAAGCTCTCAAGGAGCTTGAAGCGGTCGGCTTTGAGATCGTGCGCATTCCGACTGTCAAGGGACTTCCGGACTATGACATTATCGCGGAAACTGCGGACAAAAACACTATACTTGCGTCATTTATGCTGGTAAATAACGAGACCGGCGCGGTTTACGATATAAAGCGCATATCGGATATTGTAAAGGCAGCGAATCCGGAGGCTTTGGTACATACCGACTGCGTTCAGGGATTTTTAAAGCTGAGGTTTACTCCGAAATCACTCGGTGCAGACTTGATAACAATGAGCTTTCACAAGGTGAACGGCCCTAAGGGTGTAGGTGCGCTTTGGGTATCGCCCGATGTCTTAAAGGCAAGGAAATTATCTCCGATCATCTTCGGCGGCGGACAGGAAAACGGTATGCGTTCGGGAACTGAGAATGTGATCGGCATAGCCGGATCAGGAGCTGCCGTTAAGGCTAATTTCGAAAGACTCGATGAAAATATCGCACACGAAAGAGAGATACGCGAGTACCTCATATCGTGTCTTTCAGACGAAAAAAGATTCCCGGGAGTCAAGCTGAATCTTCCGGAAAATGCCGCATCACACATACTTTCGATCAGGCTTCCGGATATTAAGAGCGAGGTAATGCTACATAGTCTTTCACATTCAGATATATATGTGTCAAGCGGTTCGGCGTGCTCGTCAAATACAGGGCATGGAAGCTATGTACTCAAGGCATTCGGTCTTTCCGATCGTGAAGCTGACAGCACAATAAGAGTGAGCTTAGGCTATCAGAATACTATTGATGAAGCTGACAGATTTTTAAATGAGCTTGAAAAGTCGCTCTCGATGCTTGTTAGAATGGTCAGAAGATAAAAGAAAAATATATTCGTCTTTCAGCGCGAAACGGTTTATAAGATCGTATCTCTACTCTGCTTTGATCGCATTATGAGATAGCTCGCTGCTTTTACAATGCTCCGTTACGGAGAAGAAAGGATTTATATGGAGACATTCGAATATGTAGGATCGCTTTGCCGAGCAGCTAAAGCGGCTGCGCCGTCTTTTGCGAATGCTTCGGGAAAAGCGAAAAATTCGATACTTAAAAGAATAGCCGAGCTGTTTTCGGAGAAGTCGGATGAGCTGATCGCGGCAAATGAGCTTGATCTTTCGATGGCTGCCGAAAATGGTGTTCCTGTTCCGATGTTCGACCGCTTGAAGCTCGACAAAAAACGTATTGAAGGGATTTCAGCGAGCCTTTATGATCTTGTACAGCTGGCAGACCCGATAGGCTCCGGTACAAGAGTCGTCCGTCCCAACGGACTGGTCATTGAGAACATAAAAGTTCCGCTCGGAGTCGTTGGTATAATATATGAGGCGCGTCCGAATGTTACCGCAGATGCCGCCGCTCTTTGTCTGAAGACCGGAAATGCCTGCATTCTGCGTGGTGGAAAAGAAGCGATAAATTCCAATAGTGCTATTGTAAAGCTCATGAAACAGGCAGTAGAAGAGAACGGCTTTGATCCGAATATTTTACAGCTCATAGAGGACACATCGCGTGAAAGCTCTACTGCTCTGATGAAGATGCGCGGATATGTCGATCTGTTAGTTCCGCGTGGAGGACGTGGACTTATACGCAGTGTTGTGGAAAATGCGACTGTTCCGGTCATTGAAACAGGTGCGGGAAATTGTCATTTGTATGTTGATTCCACTGCGGATATTGATATGGCAGTCGAGGTCGCATTGAACGCGAAATTATCTCGTCCGGCGGTGTGTAATGCTATCGAGACGCTTTTGGTGGATGAAGACATTGCCGATGAATTTCTGCTGAGCTTTAAATCGGCTTTGACACATGAGCTTGAGATACGCGGATGCGAAAAGACCCAGCGAGTGATCGATTGTGTTCCTGCCTGCGATTCGGATTGGGACGAAGAGTATGACGATTATATCCTTGCAGTAAAGATAGTTTCCGGTATTGATGAGGCGATAAAGCATATAAATGCGCATAATACAAAGCACAGCGAGGCTATAATGACTCGCGATATGGCTCATGCTGAACGTTTCAGACGTGAAATAGATGCGGCGGCGGTTTATGTGAATGCTTCGACAAGATTTACCGATGGCGGTGAATTCGGCTTTGGCGCGGAGCTTGGCATTTCTACTCAGAAGCTTCATGCCAGAGGTCCGATGGGGCTTGATGCGCTCACCACCTCAAAATATCTTGTCACGGGTGACGGACAGATCAGATAAAAAATGCCGCGGATACGTTTGTATCTGCGGCATTTTCGAATGGGATTCTTTGATTTAACGGTTTTCCGACTGCATATTTGTTTCGACTTCGAGTTCTTCTCTTATTGAGGCTGTTTTGTCGGGAGTTATATGTCCTTTAGTCCTCTCGAAATAGGCTACGCTGTTCCTTGCAAGTAACAGCAGTTCGTTGTTCAAGGTGCGTCCCTCGCTTTTTGCAACATAATATAGCTTTTCGAGTAGGTCTTCGCTGATGCGCAGGGTGACATTCTTTTGGTTTTTCATTTTTCGACCACACAGTCTTGCTCCGAAGCAAGGCTGTCCTTTCTATAAAATTTGCTTTTAAAATGTAAAATATGTAGCTTTAAGAGCTATGTGAAATGATCGCTTTTTCTTGATTTTACCACATTATTTGAAGAATGTCAACCTTTTTTTGAAACTTTATCGAAAATTTGCCTCATACTATTGCATTTTTCCTCAAATTGTGATAAAATATTTACAAATAAATATATTGAGTAGTTGAGGAAAATAATATGCTTGCTATCGTACATTCAGCAGGACTTACAGGTATTGACGGATTTCCGGTCGGAGTCGAATGTGATTCACAGGACAAATTGCCGCGGTTTGAGATAATCGGTCTGCCGGGAACGGCTATAAAAGAATCAAAGGATCGTGTTTCGTCTGCTATCGCAAACAGCGGATTTGATCTGCCGGAGGTGGCTTTGACTGTGAATCTCACCCCGGCTGATCGAAAAAAAGAGGGGTCTTCATATGATCTGGCTATCCTTGTTTCGGTTATGCGTGCGGTGGGAGAATTTCCTGCCGGTGAAGAACTTGACAAAGCTTGTTTTATCGGAGAGTTGTCTCTTTCGGGCGGAATACTTCCGGTCAGGGGTGTTTTATGTATGTGCCTTGCAGCAAAGGCGGCAGGGCTTTCCGAGATATTTGTGCCTGAGAAAAACGCCGGAGAGGCTTCTGTTGTCGATGGCGTGAATATTTACGGTGTTTCGAGCGTTGAACAATTGATAAAGCATTTTTCCGGAGAAGCGCGCATTATGCCGACGGTATTTGACCGTTCGATATTTACGAACGGAGTCAGGCATTCGGCTCTCGATTTCTCGGATGTTAAGGGGCAGGAGAAGGTCAAACGCGCACTTGAGGTCGCGGCGGCAGGCGGACACAATATACTGCTCATCGGCCCGCCCGGTGTCGGAAAATCTATGCTTGCAAAACGGCTTCCGGGAATACTTCCTGAGATGAGCTTTGACGAAGCAATAGAAGCTACCAAGATACATTCTGTTGCCGGAATGCTTCCGGAGGGTGTTTCGCTTTTGACACAGCGTCCGTTCAGGACTCCGCACCATACAATGTCTGCGCCGAGTCTTGTCGGAGGAGGAACGAATCCCATGCCGGGAGAAATTTCGTTGGCGCACAACGGAGTTTTGTTTTTGGATGAGCTTCCCGAATTTAACAAGAATGTCACCGAAGCAATGCGTCAGCCGCTTGAAGACGGCAAAGTCACGATAACGCGAACCTCAGGCAAAGTCACATATCCGTCATCATTTATGTTAGTCGCGGCTATGAATCCGTGCAAATGCGGATATTATGGCGATCAGACGCATAAATGCACCTGTAAGCAAGAGGACATAAAGAAATATTTGTCGAAAATAAGCGGTCCTTTGATAGACAGAATAGATATTCAGGTGGAGGTCTCGGCATTGAGCTTCAATGAATTATCGACTCCGCGAATGAGCGAAAGCTCAGGCGAGATACGCGAAAGAGTGAACAAAGCACGAAAATTTGCGGTGGAACGCTTCAGAGATGCTGCAAAAGATGATATTTCCACTCCGATCATCTACAGAAATGCCGATATGACTTCAAGGCATATCGGAAAATTTTGCCGTCTCGGAGATGATGAGGCAAAATTGATGCAGCAGGCATATGACAAGCTTGGACTTTCAGCAAGAGGATATGACCGTCTTCTGCGCGTCGCAAGAACTATTGCCGATCTCGATTCGAGTGAAGAAATAAAGGTTGTCCACCTTGCCGAAGCGATACAAATGAGAAGTCTCGACCGCAAATACTGGTAGTATGTTGATAAATTTTCCTCATATGGATTTTAATGGTTAATAATATTTTGGAAAATGCTGTGGTATCATATGAGCTATTGTAGAAAAATCTTGTATTAAGCTGTCAAAATGTGCTTTATACCTGATATATATTTTCCACAGTTTCAACAGGCACTATGTGGAAAACTTACTATGCAGAAATGTTGAGGCGATTAAAATACAGTCGATATTTGACTTTCTATCGGAGTTTTCAACACGGTTTTATACAGGCTTTCGGATAAATTTCAATTTGAGGATAAATTTTCTCGATTGACTTAAAATAAATTTACACTATAGCTGTTGCACTATCCAAAATACTGTGATATAATATATAGAAACTATCTGTCGGCAACTTTGTCGGCATATCTTCGAAATGGAGAAATGAAATGAAAATAGGACTCGATGTTGGGTCTACCACCCTAAAGTGTGTAGTCCTTGACGATGATAATCGAATAATTTACAAATCATACAAGCGTCATTTTGCGCAGATAACGGAATCTACCGTGGCACTTCTCGATGAGCTTGAAAAGACGGTACCGGGAGCACCCAATGCCACGCTTTCGATTTCTGGTTCTGCCGGAATGGGTATGGCTGAGGCAAGCGGTATTGGATTCGTTCAGGAGGTCTATGCGACAAGGCTTGCGGTAAAAAGACTTATACCCGATGCCGATGTCGTTATAGAGCTCGGCGGCGAAGACGCAAAGATACTTTATCTTGACAGAACTATGGAAGTTCGAATGAACGGTTCTTGTGCCGGCGGTACGGGTGCTTTTATAGATCAGATGGCAACTCTGCTTGCCGTTACTCCGGATGAGCTGAATACTCTGTCGCATTCTTCGGAAAAAATATATACGATAGCATCGCGCTGCGGTGTTTTTGCAAAAAGTGATATTCAGCCGCTCATAAACCAGGGTGCAAGACGCGAGGACATCGCCGCCAGCATATTCGGTGCTGTTGTGAATCAGACCATTGCAGGACTTGCTCAGGGACGACCGATCACAGGAAAGGTCGTATATCTTGGCGGACCGCTCACATTTATGGATGGTTTAAGAGCTTCCTTTGACAAATCGCTCGGACTTTGCGGAGTTTGTCCGGAAAATTCGCTGTATTTTGTCGCTATGGGAGCTGCATTCGGTTCTGAGATCGCAAATGGTTCGGCTACGCTTTCCGAAGGCCTTGAAAGAATAAGAAATTATCGCACAGAAGGCAAATATTTGGCTTGCCCACCACTCTTTTCTTCAAAAGCCGATTATGATGAGTTCGAAGCTCGTCATGCTGCCGACAAGGTAGATTATGCAGATCCCGAAAGCTATAGCGGAAAGGCCTATATAGGCATAGATGCAGGCTCGACCACGGTCAAGGCGGTAGTGATCAATGAAGACCGCGATATACTTTGTTCGCTGTACAGATCGAACAGCGGAAATCCCGTTCCGATCATAAAGGATTTTCTTACCGATTTTTATGCCAAATATCCCGATATAAAAATAGCAGCTTCGGCTGTCACCGGATATGGCGAGGAGATCGTAAAAAATGCCTTTGCTGTCGATTTCGGTATAGTTGAAACTATGGCTCATTTCTTTGCGGCAAAGAAGTTTATGCCTGAGGTCGATTTTATAATCGACATCGGCGGTCAGGATATAAAGTGCTTCAAAATACATAACGGAGCTATCGACAATATATTCCTGAATGAGGCTTGCTCATCGGGCTGCGGTTCGTTTTTGCAGACCTTTGCCGGTGCGCTCGGACAGGATATTGCTGAATTTGCGAAGGAAGGTCTTTTTGCGAAGGCTCCGGTTGATCTCGGATCGCGCTGCACGGTATTTATGAATTCCTCTGTAAAGCAGGCTCAGAAGGACGGAGCTACCATAGACAATATATCTGCCGGACTGTCAATATCTGTCGTAAAGAATGCGCTTTACAAGGTAATAAGAGCGGCAAGTGCGGATTCGCTCGGAAAGCACATAGTAGTTCAGGGCGGAACATTCCTAAACAATGCGGTGCTTCGTGCGTTTGAGCAGGAGATCGGAAGAAATGTTGTTCGACCGAACATTGCAGGCCTTATGGGCGCATACGGTGCGGCGTTATATGCTTTTGACAAGAGTAGAGCGATAGACGGATGTGAGGTAGTATCTACTCTTCTTGATGCTGAGCGTCTTGCCGATTTCAAGCATGAGGTCAAGGTCACGACCTGCGGTATCTGCGAGAATCATTGCAGATTGACGGTGAACACATTCGATGGCGGCAGAAAGTTCATAGGTGGAAACAGATGTGAACGCCCAACTCTCGGCGGAAAGAAGACCGAACATTATGATCTTTATGAGTACAAGCTGAATCTGCTCAACAAATATGCCGAAATGAAGAAACCCGAAAATGCGCGTGGAAGGATCGGACTTCCCATGGGACTCAATATGTATGAGATGCTTCCGTTCTGGCATGCATTCTTTACAAAGCTCGGATTTGAAGTTGTCATATCGCCCAGAAGTGATCGAAAGCTCTATATTTCGGGACAGCAGACGATACCATCGGATACTGTATGCTTCCCAGCAAAGCTTATTCACGGACATATAGAGGCACTTGTAAAGGATGGCATCGATGCGATATTCTATCCCTGCATGACCTACAACTTCAATGAAGGTCTTGGCGACAATCATTACAATTGCCCAGTCGTTGCGTATTATCCAGAAGTCATAGGCGCAAACGTTCCCGGACTTTCGGGGATAAAGTTCATAAAGGATTATATCGGTGTTCACCGTCCGAAGGACTTCAAAAAGAAAATATTTGAGATATTGTCCGGATATTTTGACGGACTTTCGGAAAACGAAGTCGCTAAGGCGTGCGATGCGGCATACGCGGAACGCGAAAAATTCCTTTCGGATGTTAGAACTAAGGGTGAGGAATACATAAAGCTTGCACGTGAGAAAAAAATGCCGATAATAGTGCTTGCCGGAAGACCTTATCATGTCGATCCCGAGATAAATCACGGCATTGACAGACTGATCTGCGAATGCGGAGCGGTAGTTGTTACCGAGGATTCGGTAAGCGCGAATGTTAATAAATTCAAGACCTCTGTTCTGAATCAATGGACATATCACTCGCGTCTTTATGCGGCTGCAAGATATATTGCCGAGCAGGAGGATATGAATCTTGTTCAGCTCGTATCCTTCGGATGTGGAGTCGATGCGATAACCACAGATGAGGTTCGAGAGATACTTGAGCGCGAAGGAAAGATATACACTCAGATAAAGATAGATGAGATAACGAATCTCGGTGCGGTGAAGATCAGGCTCAGGAGTTTGTTCGCCGCATGTGAGGCTGCAAAACGCTGAGGCAATGGAGATCGCGGATAATATTTTAAAAGCTAAGCTGTCGAATGTATGTTTTATTTTAGGCAGTGGAAAAACTACAGCGGCAAATGCTCTGGCGCGTATATACGGAGGTGTTGTTTACCGCACAGATGAAAGAGCGCGATATGCGGAGCTGGCAGTTCCCGAATATCAGCCTGCGCTTTGCCGTGATGTTCCGGAATATTTTGCGCTCGAAGCAGAGGATGCGCGAAGGTGGGAATCGGATATTGTTCGTGAGATGACACCTATGATAATCGCCGATCTCATTGGAATAAGCTCTGACAGCTTCATATGGTGTGAAGGAGATATTGATATTGGTGCGGTCATGAGAGTCGCGACTCATGCGGTATATATCGTGAGCCGTGCGAGTACATTTGATTTTTTCAAGCGTCCGGATCAGATACGTATGCTTGAAAATATAAGAAATTCTGAAATTTCTGCGGAAGAAAAGCTAAGGCGCATAGAAAACGCTTATAAAATAGTCGGTGACGGAAGTGACCGTAGCATTCCTCGTGAAATAGATGAGTTTGGTATCAAAAAGATATATCGATACGATCATTCAACTCCGGATTCGGTTGCGAATGAGATATATGAATACGTAACAAGATTGAAAATATAAATTTTAAGACTGCAATTGCGGCAATTCAAGCTCCAACGAGAGCAGAAAGGAAACGTCTGCCGTGATCTGAAGATCGCGTGCAAGACGCTATGGTCATTATCATGAAAAAATTTACACTTGGAACTCCTGAAAAGCTCGTGCCTTCCACATTCTGCAAGGGCTTCAATTACATCGAGACTGAAGTATCGTATCCAGCGTCGAATTTCTCTGTAAGACAGACCTCACGTGGATTTCTTGTCGAATTCCCTATCGAAAACGATGCTCAGGTATATGGTTTCGGTCTTCAGCTGAAGCAGTATAACCACAGACTTCGCAAGCTTAGACTTAATCCGACTGCCGATCCCGTAACCAATAACGGCGACAGTCATGCGCCCGCTCCATTCTTTGTTACCAACAAGGGATACGGTATGTATTTTGATACTGCGCGTATCATGGAAGTTTATTGCGGCAAAAATAAGAATGTCTCTTCTTCGGAAAAATGCGATGGCGAGAGCAAGGTCATGACCTCTACAGATGAGCTTTATGCCGTAAGAAGCTCGGGTGATCTTTACATGAGCGTTCTCATTCCGGCGGCTCAGGGTGTCGATGTTTATGTCATCGAGGGAAAGGATATTACAGATATTGTTTCACAGTACAATATGCTTTCCGGCGGTGGATGTGATGTTCCCGAATGGGGACTCGGAGTTCTTTACCGCTGCTGCACAAGATGGAATCAGAATCAGATCATTGCCATGGCGGATTATTTCAGTGAAAAGGATATTCCGTGCGACATATTGGGTCTTGAACCGGGCTGGCAGACACAGACCTATTCCTGTTCCTATGTTTGGAGCGAACGCTATCCGGATCCTCAGAAGATGATAGATGAGCTTCGCGAGAGAGGATTCCACATGAGCTTATGGGAGCATGCGTTCTGTCATCCGTCTTCTCCGATACATGATGCACTTGCCGAGCACAGCGGAGATTATTTGGTATGGGGCGGTGTCGTTCCGGATTTTGCTACCGATGAGGCTAAGAAGATATTTGCCGATTATCATCACGAGGAATTGGTCAAAGCAGGTGTTGATGGCTTCAAGCTTGATGAGTGCGATTCGAGCGACAATACCGGAAGCTGGAGTTTCCCGCTTACCGCTCAGTTCCCGTCCGGACTCGATGGAGAACAGTATCATTCGCTTTTCGGAACGCTCTACTGCCAGACGATGATGCAGGCTCTCGGTGACACCAAGACTTTATCCGAGGTAAGAAATCTTGGTGCATTGGCGGCAAGCTATCCGTTCGTTATATACAGCGATCTGTATGATCACAAGGATTTCATCCGCGGCGTTGCACAGTCGGGATTTTCCGGAATACTTTGGACTCCTGAGGTGCGTGATGCTAAGACGAAGGAAGAGTTCATACGCCGTCTGCAGGCTGTCGTATTCAGCTCTCAGTGTCTCATAAACGCATGGTATTGTGACGAAGCACCGTGGCTCGGATTTGATTGTGAGGACGAAGTAAGAGAGCTTCTCAAGCTCAGAGAGACACTCGTGCCGACACTCAAAAAATCGTTCGATCTTTACCGCGATACCGGTAAGCCTCCGGTAAGAGGTCTTGTAATGGATTATACGAACGATCCGGCAACCTTTAATATTGACGATGAGTATATGTTCTGTGAGGATATTCTTGTTGCGCCTATTCCCGCAAATACCGGAGATGAGCGCGAGGTATATCTGCCGACAGATGACGAATGGGAGGACTTCTTCACAGGCGAAAAGGTTGGAAACGGTCATATAACTGTCAATACAAAGGGAATACCGGTATATCGAAAGATACCGAAAGGAAATTGATAAATGGGAGAAAAAGAGATCACATCCTGTTCGGGCTGCTCATATGAAGCTGATACCGAACGGGTAGAGTTTACGAAGGAGATGAAGAAGGATTACACCATTCTCATCCCAGGAATGCTCGATATACAGTTTACACTGCTTAGAAATGTTTTCAGAAGCTATGGCTACAAGATGGAGCTTTTGCACAATGAGAGCCGTGCGGTTGTTGAGACCGGACTGAAGTATGTTCATAACGATACCTGTTATCCGGCTCTGCTCGTTATAGGTCAGATGATAGACGCTTTGAACAGCGGAAAATACGATCTTCATAAGACTGCTCTTATGATAACTCAAACCGGCGGAGGCTGCCGAGCTTCGAACTATATACATCTGCTCAGAAAGGCACTCAAAAAGGCGGGATACGGCTACATACCGGTCATATCGCTAAACCTTTCGGGACTTGAAAAGAATTCCGGCTTCAGTTGGACGCTCGGACTTATAAGAAAGCTTATAGCCGCAATGGCTTATGGTGATCTTATGATGTGTCTTGCGAATCAGGTACGCCCGTATGAGCTCGAAAAGGGAGCGGCAGATGCAGTCTCGCAGAAGTGGATCAACACATTGACTGATGAATTTGCCGCAGGACGCGGATTTGCAAAAAGAGTCATGCGTTCATACATGGAAAAGATAGCTGCTGATTATGCTGCCGTAAAGATGGACCGAAGCATTTCACGTGTCAAGGTTGGTATAGTCGGTGAGATATATGTAAAATTCTCGCCGCTTGCGAACAATCATCTCGAAGAATTTCTTGCCTCCGAGGGCTGCGAGGTCATGGTTCCCGGACTTATGAGCTTCATATTATTTAAGACCGACAACCGTATTGAGGATGTCAAATTATACGGCGGAAGTAAAGCGAAAAAGGTCATTGCGGGAGTATTGCTGAGCTATCTTTCTGGAATGGAAGAGTTTATAATCGACATAATCGAAAAACAGGGCAAATTCAAGGCTCCGACCAGATATTCTCATCTTAAAGAGCTTATAAAGGGTATCGAAGGCTATGGCTGCAAGATGGGAGAGGGCTGGCTTTTGACTGCCGAGATGCTCGAACTTATTGAAAACGGATACGGAAATATCGTATGCGCACAGCCGTTCGGCTGTTTGCCAAACCATATCGTTGGAAAGGGAATGATCAGAAAGCTGCGCGAGCTTCATCCCGATGCGAATATAGTTCCAATAGACTATGATCCGGGTGCCACAAGAGTAAACCAGGAGAACAGAATAAAGCTCATGCTTTCTGTTGCGCGTGAGAACATGAACGGCAGCGCAGGATCGGAAACAAAGGATTCGGTTGATATTTGATGTGTATCGATATTGAGATACCGTTACCGGCTCTGTCGGTCATCGAAAGACTTGAAGGCTTTGGATATGAAGCATTTGCGGTAGGCGGCTGTGTGAGAGATTCTATACTCGGTCGAAAGCCGAATGATTGGGATGTGACTACATCCGCAAGACCTGATGATGTCTTGAAAATATTCGATGCCGCAGGCTTTAAGGCTGTGGCGACCGGAATAGAGCATGGAACTGTTACAGTGATTTGTGAAAACGAGCCTATCGAGGTCACGACTTATCGGCTTGACGGCGATTATATCGATTGCCGTCATCCCGAATCTGTGAGCTTTACTTCATCTATAGAGGATGATCTTGCGCGAAGAGATTTTACGGTCAATGCCATCGCATATTCAAATAGACGAGGAATAGTTGATCCATACGGCGGTCAAAAGGATATTGCCGACTCGATAATACGCTGTGTTGGAGAGCCGGAAAGACGTTTTAGAGAGGATGCGTTACGCATACTTCGTGCCTTAAGGTTTTCATCTGTGCTTGGATTTGAAATCGCCCCGGACACGGCAAAAGCTGCTGTGGAGCTTTCGGGACTTGTTGATAGAGTCTCCCGAGAGAGAGTATATTCAGAGCTTTCTAAGCTGATATGCGGTAAAAATGCAGCACGAGTGATAGAACTTTACAGGTCTGTTATAGAATCTGTCATGCCGATCTCGGATTGCTGTGACGCGGTAAAACGCTTGGGGGATGTCAATGAAAACCGCGATACTGCACTTATGTATTCGGTGCTTTTGTTTGGGCACGATTCGGAAAGCATATTGAGAGGGATTAAGGCTGACAAGAAAACGATACTCAGGGTCAAGTCTATACTTTCGGAAAACCATGCGGAAGATCGTATTGATGCTAAGCTGTTGTGTTCGCGTGTCGGTATAGATATTGCGCGGGAAATACAGCTGTTAGCTTTCGCTTTTGGCAGGATAGAGTATGAAGGTGTCGAATTTATAGATCGGATAATCGAAAACCATGAATGTGTATCTGTAAAGCAGTTAAAAATAAACGGCGGAGACCTTATTCTAACAGGAATTGAACCTGTACGAATAGGTGATGCTTTAAACAGTCTTCTTCGTGAGGTCATCAAGAGTAATATTCCGAACGAGAGGAGTTCGCTGATCGAGACAGCGGCGAGAAAATATTTATGAAAAAAGCTCTTATCATAATAAATCAGCACACGGCTAAGTATCGTCTTCGTGTAGATCTGCTCGAATTGCTCGACATATTAACTAAAGGCGGTTATGAATGCTTTACACGTCCGACTCAGAAGAGCGGAGATGCTATGCAGTATACTGCCGACAACTGCGAGGGATATGATTTGATCGTCTGCATAGGCGGTGACGGAACTTTGTCCGAGGTCATTGCTGGACTTTGTTGTCTTGACAGCGGAAAACGTCCGATGATAGGATATATTCCTGCAGGAACTACGAATGATTTTGCTTCGAGTGTCGGTCTTCCGTCAGATCCGCTTGAGGCTGCAAGGGTGATAGTTGAGGGAGAGCCGAGAAATATGGACTGCGGCGTTGTCGATGGGCATATATTTAATTATATTGCCTCATTCGGTGCATTTACCGAGGTGTCGTATGATACTCCTCAGCCGCTGAAGAATGTTTTTGGACATTTCGCTTATCTGCTCGAAGGGGCAAAGCATTTGTCTGATATAAAGCCCTGGCATATGAGATTTGAACTTGCAGACAGCGTTATTGAGGGCGAATTTGCTTTCGGTGCTTTTGCGAATACATTATCTATCGGTAAGGTCATAAAGCTGCCGGGCGAGGTGGAGTTTGACGATGGATTTCATGAATATCTTTTTGTCAAGATGCCGCAGAGCCTTGCCGCACTTCATGAGACGGCTCACGAGCTTGCTGCAAAAAGCTATGGAAAAAATGTGTTGTACGGCAAGTTTAAAAAGGGCGAGATAGTCTTTGAGCCTTCGTCAGTCGTATGGTCGCTTGACGGAGAGCGTGTCGATACTGACAAAAAGATAGAGATATGCAACATACATTCGGCTTACAGGCTGATAACAAAATAAAGGAAAATATCTAATGAAAGAAGTACTTCTTTGTAAATACGGAGAGCTGATACTCAAGGGAGCTAACCGCTCTTATTTCGAGAATATGCTCCTTAAAGAATTGAAAACAAGAGTGAGACGCGCAGGTAATTTTGATATTTATCGTGCGCAGAGCACGATTTATATAGAGCCAAAGGATGATGCCTGTGACCTTGAAGCGGCACTTGAATATGCCAAGAAGGTATTCGGTATCGTAACTATCGACCGTGCCTGTGTCGTTGAAAAGGATATGGATGAGATATTTAAAGCTGCAAAGGAATATCTTCCGCAGTTTTTGGTGGGTGCAAAGACCTTTAAAGCCGATGCAAGACGTGCGGACAAGTCATTTCCGCTGAAATCTCCCGAGCTTGCCGGAGAGATCGGAGCAGCGGTACTTGAAGCGATGCCGAAGCTTAAGGTCGATCTTCATGACCCTGATGTTACAGTAAGAGTCGAGATACGTGAATATGGCGCATATATCCATGCCGGACAGATCAAGGGTGCCGGCGGAATGCCGCTCGGAAGCAGCGGAAAAGGACTGTTGCTTCTTTCCGGAGGCATAGACAGTCCGGTCGCGGGATTTATGATGGCAAAGCGTGGAGTTACGCTCGAAGCACTTCACTTTGAAAGTTTTCCTTATACAAGTGAACGTGCGCGTGAAAAGGTATTGGAGCTTGCGAAGCTTTTGTGCGAATATACGACACATATAAAGGTACACGTGATCTCGCTCACGCATATTCAGGAAGAGCTTGTCCATAACTGCGATGAGGATTATTTCACTTTGCTGCTCAGAAGATATATGATGACTCTCGCAGACCGTGTTGCAAAACGAAATAACTGCGGTGCTATAATAACCGGAGAGTCGCTGGCTCAGGTCGCAAGTCAGACTATGCGTGCGATCGCTGTCACCGATTCATGTGTCGATATGCCTGTATATCGTCCCTGCATAGGACTTGATAAAGAGGAAATCGTTTCTATAGCGCGTAAGATAGGTACATTCGAGACCTCCATACTTCCGTATGAGGATTGCTGCACCGTGTTTACTCCGAGACATCCGAAGACACGTCCCGAACTTGAAAAGGTCATTGCTGAGGAAAATAAATTGGATTTCAAGGCTCTTTGCGATGAGGCATTCGAGACCCTTAATACTTACGATATACGCATCGACAATTAGATTTTTTTGGTCAAAACAACAATGAATTGCGAAAGGATGTAAAAAATCCTGTAAGGGTCTTGACAAATTCGCGATTTTTGTGTAAAATATATATGTATGTGATTATTACTGTGAATGTCAGAGAGGTAACAAGAGATTGCATATAAATAAAAATTATTCAAATCAAGGAGGTGTTCCACACTTGGATCCAAGTATAATTATAGCGGCACTGACTGGTGCTCTTATAGGTGGAATCGGAGCCGGATTCGGCGGATTCTTCGGAGGAAAGAGCAAGTGGTATAAGCTCGGTTGGAGTGAACACAAGGTTCAAAAGGAAACTGAGGATGCAGCTACCATCGGTTCTGCCGAGGAACGCGCTAAACGTATAATCGAAGAGGGCGAGCATACCGCGGAAAGCAGAAAAAAGGAAGCTCTCATCGAGGCGAAGGAAGAGATACTGCGCCAAAAGAATGAGTCTGAACGTGAGATAAAGGATCGCCGTTTAGAGGTTTCGAGACTTGAATCAAGAGTTTCGAAAAAAGAAGAACAGATCGACCGAAAGCTTGAAAGCCTTGAGCATAAGGAGGAACAGCTTAACAAGAAGATCAAGGAATGTGATACCACACGCGAGGAGATCGAAGCTATAAAGGCTAAACAGCTCGAAAAGCTCGAAGAAGTCGCAGGTCTTACCGCAGAAGAAGCAAAGGAACAGATAGTTCGCAAGATAGACGATGATGTCAAGCACGAGACTGCTCAGCGTCTTATCGAATATGAACAGCAGTTTAAGGAAGAAGCTGATGTGAGAGCGAAGAATATTTTGTCGCTCGCTATACAGAGATGTGCGTCCGAGACTGTGGCTGAAACGACTGTATCTGTCGTATCTCTGCCGAGTGATGAGATGAAGGGACGTATAATCGGTCGTGAAGGACGCAATATTCATGCTATCGAGGCTATGACCGGAGTCGATCTTATAATAGATGACACTCCCGAGGCTATCACACTTTCGAGCTTTGATCCCGTTCGCCGCGAGGTCGCAAGGATCGCACTTGAAAAGCTGATTGCCGATGGACGAATCCATCCTGCAAGAATCGAAGAAATGGTCGAAAAGGCTAAGCGCGATGTTGAATCGATGATCAAGCAGGCAGGTGAGCGTGCTACATACGAGACCGGAATACACGGACTCAGCATTGATATGATAAAGCTGCTCGGAAGGCTGAGATTTCGCACGAGTTATGGTCAAAATGTTCTCGATCACTCTATTGAGGTATCACTCTTGTCCGGAATGATAGCGGACGAGCTTGGTATCGACAATACCTTGGCTAAGCGTGCAGGACTTCTTCACGACATCGGTAAGGCATTGACTCAAGAGATCGAGGGTTCGCATGTTCAGCTCGGTGTTGACATTGCTAAGAAGTTCAAGGAGAGCAAGGAGATAATCCATGCTATCGAGGCTCACCACGGTGACGTTGAGCCGCAGACCATTACGGCTATTATCGTTCAGGCGGCAGATGCTATTTCCGCTGCAAGACCCGGAGCAAGACGTGAGGATCTTGAAAACTACATAAAGCGTCTCCAGAAGCTTGAGGAGATCACATACAGCTTCCCCGGAGTGGACAAAGCATATGCTATACAAGCCGGTCGTGAGGTCAGGATCGCGGTCAAGCCTGAGATCGTCAGCGATGAGCAGATGGTCGTTATCGCACATGATATAGTGAAGAAGATCGAATCCGAGCTTCAGTACCCGGGACAGATAAAAGTCCATCTGATACGCGAGAGCCGCGCTATAGACTACGCGAAATAAAATCATCTATCGGGTTATTCTTTATAAAAATCGTGCTCGTGTATATTCGGGCTGTATATAGACTTATATAAGGATGAAAATAAAGCCTTGTGCTTTAAGATAGAGAAAAAGCGATGGATCGCACATATGAAGTGTATGATCCATCGCTTTTTACCATAAATAATATTGAATATGCAAAACTACACCATATGCGGTATGGATGCCGTGTATGGTGTAGTTTATATTTATTTATGCGTTTACGGCAGCGAGAACCTTCTTGATCTTTTTAACAGTATTGTCGAACTGATCGGGGGTGAGAGACTGAGGACCATCGCAAAGAGCCTTTGCAGGGTTGTTATGAACCTCGATCATAACGCCGTCTGCACCGCAGGCTGCTGCCGACATTGCCATCGGCTCTACAAGGCGTGCGATACCGCAGGCGTGGCTCGGGTCAACGATAACAGGAAGATGTGAAAGCTCATGGAGCACCGGAACAGCAGATATATCAAGAGTATTTCTGGTAGCGGTTTCGAATGTACGGATTCCGCGCTCGCAGAGAATTACGCGCTCATTTCCGCCTGCCATGATGTATTCCGCACTCATAAGGAGTTCCTGGATGGTGTTGGCGAGACCGCGCTTTAAGAGAATGGGCTTATCCGAGTGACCGAGTTCCTTGAGAAGCTCGAAATTCTGCATATTTCTTGCGCCGACCTGGATTATATCAACATCGGAGAAGAGATCAAGATGGCGTTCATCCATAATTTCGGTAACTATCGGAAGTCCGGTGACTTTTTTAGCTTCGACAAGAAGCTTTAAGCCGTCATTTCTGAGTCCCTGGAAAGCGTAGGGAGATGTACGGGGCTTGAATGCGCCGCCGCGGAGAATATTTGCACCTGATTTCTTGACATCTTCTGCAACTTCGATTATCTGATCTTCACTCTCGATGGAGCAAGGACCTGCGATGATGGTGAAATCTTCTCCGATCTTGACTTCGCCGTTTGCGGACGGAACGGTTATTACGGTGTTTTCGGGGTGGAATTTGCGATTGGCTGCCTTGAAGGGCTCGCTTATACGCTTTACGGACTCAACGATTTGGTTCGAATTTATAGCGTCTATATCTACCTTGCTCGTGTCGCCTATGAGACCGAGGATGGTTTTGTGCTCGCCGCGGCAGATGTGAACCTTGAGCTTGTTTTCGGTTTCGAGCTGGTTTATGAGTGCGTTTACCTTTGCTTCTTCTGTTGTGGATTTGATGACTACTACCATTTTTATATTCTCCTGTTTCTAATAATTTTTAAATAAAATAAACCCCGCGAATCTGTCGCGGGGCTTTAATAATCCTCTTTTGAGGGTTGATTACTGTTTTTCTATCCAGTCAGCTTTATCGCAGCAGAAAACGCTATTACTTTTTTTGGTACCGGTAAAAAAGTAATAGTAGGTAAAGTATGCGATTGTAGATATACGGTTAAGCATTTCGTTTACCTCTTTCTGATGTGATGAAAATATTATATCACTAAAGCGATGAATTGTCAAGCGTGAAAATGCACAAAATATGTGGCTGGAACTTGATAAAATTTTGTTATATACAGAACATTATTCTCATGCAAAGTAAGCTTTTATGTAATTTAATATTTTTTCGGATGCGTGACCATCACCATAAGGGTTCTTTGCAGCTGCCATTTTTGAAAATTCTGCGGTATCATTGAGCAGGATTTCCGCTTCCGAAATTATTTTTTCTTTTTCTGTTCCAATGACTTTTACTGTTCCAGCGGCTACTGCCTCGGGACGTTCGGTCTCGGTTCGAAGTACGAGTACCGGCTTGTGGAATGACGGAGCTTCCTCCTGTATACCGCCCGAATCGGTCATTATGAAGAAGGATTTTGAGATGAGATTGTGCATATCCGCAACGTCTATCGGATCGGTAAGAGTTATATTTGCTTTATCACTTAAAAGTGGCATTACCGTGTTTCTTACTGCCGGACTTAGGTGTATGGGATATACAAAGTGAAGATCAGGATGTGCTTTAGTGAGTTCCAGTACTGCTTTGCAGATATTCTCTATACCGCCGGATTGATTTTCTCTGCGGTGAGCAGTGAGTGCTATTATTTTTTTGTTTGCGAAATCGAGCTTTCTGAGCTTTTCGTCCTTGAATACATAATCCGGGTGTACAGTATATTGGAAGGCATCCAGAGCGGTATTTCCGGTGACGAATACATTTTCGGTGATATTCTCTTTTTCGAGATTTGAGCGATTGAGCTCTGTCGGAGCAAAATGTATGCTTGCAAGCTTTGAGGTAAGATTTCGATTGATTTCCTCAGGGTACGGAGAATATCTGTCATAGGTTCGAAGTCCTGCCTCAACGTGTCCGACCGGGATCTTTGCGTAAAATGCGGCAAGAGCGGCAGCGAAGCTTGTGGTCGTATCTCCGTGTACGAGTACTATATCTGGCTGAGCTTCTTTTAATACCGGCTCAAGACCCATTATGACATCTGCGGTTATCGAAGAGAGCGTTTGACCGCGTTTCATGATATTCAGGTCATAGTCCGGCTTTACATCAAAATATTCAAGTGCGGAATCGAGCATTTCGCGATGCTGGGCGGTGACACAAACTATACTTTTTATGTCTTCGTCCTTTTCGAGTGCTTTTACTAACGGGCACATTTTTATCGCTTCGGGTCTTGTGCCGAAGACCGACATGATCTTTATCATTGTGATATTCCTTTCAGTTCGTTCAAAAGCGCGTTTTTTGTATTCTCATATGCTATATCGAAAAGTTCTTCGGCGCGCTTCTTTTGTTCGGTCAGTTCGAGCCATCCGAAAAGAGCTTCGAAACCTGTGGCGCGTCTGTATTCAAGTGCAGACGCGCTTTTTGGAGCGGATATGCCACTGGCATTTCGTCCACGTTTATAGAAATATTCCTCCTCTTCGGAAAGGTGTGGCAGGATATTATCGACAGCCTTTGATTGTTCGGTGGCTTTTACGAAATTCAGAGCGAGGTGATTTAGCTTTCCACTGCCTGTAAGTCCCAAGCCGATCAGAAATCGACGTGTAAGAAGTTCAAGCGAAGCGTCTCCGATATACGCAAGTGCTGCACCTGTGATCTCGCGTGAGATATTTTCATTCATTTATGCGTTTTTCCTTCCGTTTTGTATTCAATGCTTATATTATACCACAAAATCAGGAATAACGCAAGAGATAATTCAAAGTGCCAGGATATATTTTCTCCACAGCCTTGTGCAAAATCTGCGGTCGGATAGCAGATGAGTTCTAAGGGATGTACAGTATTCGGAGATAATCATTATATCATCGGTGCTATGGCTCGGAGCAAATTCAATTCGTTGCAATATCAGCATTATGTTTGTAAAGTTGTATGCGCATATTGCCGATAAGCTTTCATTGGCTCTGATGGCAAATTCGCTCGGCTGTTCTCCGATATGAGGCGCGAGGTCGTACAGCTTTAAATATTTATAAAGCGTGTTATTTAATTCTCGTGCAGCTTTGTTTGAATTTGCGGCAGAGGTCTTAAGCTTTTCAAATCGCTTTTCGGCGGATACTGCGCGAGCCTTGAAAAATAGTATGATAGATGCGGCTATAGCTGCAATTATCACGGCAATGATGATCTCTTTCGGAAATGTTTTTTCTTCAATCGGTTCTTCTGGTGTTTCGGGGAGCGGATTGAGGGAAGAAGTTGTTTCTGAAGGAGATACCGTGGTGTCCTGAGGTTGAGATTCTACGGGCGTTGTTGTTTCTGATTCCGATGAAGATGAAGGAATATAACCGTCATACATTTCCGACATATACGGTGTCGTTGCTTCGTATTGTATCCAGCCGTAATTGTCGAAATATACCTCGACCCATGCGTGTGCATTCTTATCCAATACCTTTGATGTATATTGTCCGCTGTCGCCTGCCATTTGGTCTCGCACGAAGTTGTTGGCTATATATCCCTCGGCATATCTTGCCGGTATTCCGAGTGCACGTATCAGCATTACCGCTGAGGTCGCAAATTGCACACAGTAGCCTTCATTTGTATCGAAAAGAAATGTTTCGGCGGCATTAACATACGGTCTGTTCGGATCGGGGTCTTTGGGAGTCAGCGTATATGTCATATTTTCGGAAAGATAGTCTATGATCTTTCTGACCTTAAGATTTATTGATGAGAATTTATCCATATCCTGGTATGACGGCATCTCACTGTATACTATCGACCGTGCGAGCGTTTCAAAGGCATCGAAGCTTTCGCACCCTCCAAGATATGTTGAGTAGACATATTCACGGTATTCTGACATTTCGGATATTAGATCGACAAAACGCTGACGCTCATCTGTATCCATGTCATAAACATATCTGAACGGGAGAGTTTTGAGACGTTTATTCGAGTCGATGATATATTCGATGTTAAAATTCGAGTTTTTTAGTGCCTTTTCGAGAGCTTCATCTGTAGCATTTTCTCCGCCTGCATTTTTTATTATATCATAGAGTATGTGTGCCTGATATATCAAAAAGTCCGAATAGACAGACAGATTGCTTACAAATTCAGAGTCGCGTTGCGTCGGAATATTAGCTACTACCGAATAATCATTGAGAAAAACGTAGCCCGTTGATGAAAATATTCCATCGCTATAGGTCTGGTAGGTGTTGTCGAGAGGTTCATATGTGCTGTATCTTAACAATCCTATCTGATGATCCGTGTACGACGGAAAATAGAGCAGATTTGAGCTCGGACGTGCTTTCCGTATATCTATCCTTGCAGTGACATATCCCAGGTTGTAGTGATTTTCGTAAGATTTATCGTCATCAAGATTTATGAAATCCTCGCTAAAAGCCCACAAGATATTGTTTGTAAGCAATTCTGATGAAAAATCATCTCCGAATTTGGTTTTAAATTCATAAATATCCGAATAATCCGGAGAATGCCAGCTGTCATCATGGTAATCGGTTCCAATCCAGTTTCTCAAATATATCGGTATATTCACATCGGAATTTACGGTAAGTACATGAGTTCCGTAATATGTTCGTTCCGAAAAAGCGGTGCTGCGCTTATCGACCGATGACACACCGGAAAATATCAAATTTCCGAGATCGGGACTTTGACCGTTTACAAGTGAAAAGAAATAGTTTTCGAGCTTGGCTGCAGGGGCTGATATTGCTGGAATATCCGGCATACTTTTCTGTATTTGAGCCGGCAACAGGAGAATGAGTGAGCATAAAAGTGCAGTCGAGATACCGACAAATCCGCCTATTGCAGAGCTTTGCTTTTTCAAGTGCTTTATTTCAATAATTGTTGCTTTGCTACTGCTTTTTTGATTTGCAGGATCGATCATCGATCTTTTGTCGGTGAATGTTCGATCGTATCCGGAAAGAACGATTATTGCGCAGAGACCTGCTATTATCATTGCAAAGCCACTGCTGTTTGCCGGCATTCCGTAATATAGGAAAAGTGTACAAACTGCGCTTCCGACTCCGATGAGCGGGATCATATGTACTTTTTTAAGTATGCAAGCGGTAAAAAGAGCTGAGTATAGGATGATTATTACTGTATAGGCGGTATCGAGACAGATATATTCATTTGTGTGCAGCAGTTTCATTCCGCTGTCACAGTTTACAACATATCTGTCCATTCCCTTGAAGCCAAGCTCTGTTAGACGATTGAAAAATGCGTTTTGTACTGAAACTACGCAGTAGTATATTTTTGTGAATATCTCGTTGTTTCCGAAATTAATGACAATTGCAGCGAGTATTCCCGAAGTACCGATACCGAAAAAGGTCTTTTTTGAAATACCCATTATAGAAAAGACAGCTACCGCAAAAAGTGAAACTATCACGGCTTTGGAAATTTCAAGAGTTCCGCTCGGAGTTAATTTTGTCCTCAGTGAATCTGCGGTGAATATTGAGAATGCCAGTGCGCAGAAAAATGCCAGAAGTGCGCGGCAGATATATCCGGCGTTACTAAGTCTGCTTTTTCTTTCGCTTTGAAGAATGAGCTCGGTATTGATAAGCGGAGTTTTCATTTTGATGAAGACCTCCTCGTTATTGTCATATATCCGGAAAGTACAGCGAGCTGCTTTGATTCGGTTGAAGCAGCTTGTATATTTGGCTTTCTGAAATCATCGGCGGTAACATATATAAGTTCGATGCCTTTTGTACCGAGCTTATGATTAAGCGAAGCTATATGTATATATTCTTCCGCCGCCGAAGGCATTATTGAAGGAGTTACTATTATAAGTGATGAGTCGGATATATCTTTTAGTTGTGATGTAAGCTTTACAGCTTGGTGTCCTTCATCGCTCACAGCTGCACGTGCCAATGCTTTGAAGCCTTGTTCAAAATCATTTATATCTTTTATATCGAATGAATAAGACATGGCTTTCGACCGGCTTTTTGAGATCCACAGAAGTCTGACCCGATTACCGCGGCGAAGCTCACGAAGTGCCGCCGCAAGTGCATTTTCGATGACAAGATCGGTAAGGATATTGTCATATATGTCACAGTATTCATCTATCGGCTCGAACATTGAGTTTTTATTCGAAAAGTGAGTTTCGAGATCGCATATTATGTTTATCGAATCACCTATTGTCTGCGAATAGTTTTTGACAACGAGTTCTTCAGCTTTGCTTGAAAGCTTCCAATGTATCGACTTCATGCTGTCACCTGCGGTATAGCTTCGAATATCGGTGGCTTCTGTGAGATCGGCACCATTGCTTTTCATAGAGGATTGAGTTGTAAGCTCACTTTCGGCTTGTTCGCTCTTTTGCGGCAACTCAAATCTGCGTGGAAGTATCGTAACAGAGATTTTGTGTTCGCATTCTATTATCAGTCTTGCCATTTTGAATGGATCGGTCACGCATATTCTCGATAGTCCGATCTCGTATTCTCCGCGGAAAGCAAATTCGATGCTTTTACGTATCTCACAGCTGTCGAGCGGCGCGAGAGTGAAAAATGCGCGGTATTCTTTGGACTTTACGCCCTTATCATCCGGGAGCATGAGCTGCGCTTCGATAAATGGAAATGGGATTATTGAATGGTTTGATATGATCGACAGGCATTCGAATAGTGTGTTTTTTTCTGTTACGGTAGTCTGCGCTTTTGAATATATGCGAATAAATATTGATGAGAGAAATAGGTATATCATCGGGATAATGGGTAATAAAAGCGTGAAAATAAACGTCATATAAGTGAGCGGCATTTTAAGCGACTGTGCCAGAAAAAGTGCGACAGCCATTAATATTGGCCAAATCAAGGCTTGTTTTGAAATTGAAATGCGAAAACGTTTTTCTTTTCTTTTTGCCTTGGAGCTTTTTGAGAGCTTGTGTTTGATAGCACTCATCTGCTTGCACCCTTTGTGGGGACAGGTGTTGATCTCAATATATCATCAATGACGTTTTCAGCGGTCATACCTGAGAGCTTGGCTTCCTGGGTGAGGAGAAGACGATGAGGAACAGAGACTTTAAAAATACTTGCTATATCTTCAGGTATGACATAATTTCTGCTCTGCATGAAGGCATATGCCTGGGACAGACGCTTTATCGCGAGAGAGGCACGCGGACTTGCTCCGAGAGCTATAGAACGGTGTGTTCTCGTTGCTGTGGTCAATGTCACAAGATACTGAGTGAGAACCGGATCGATATGTACATCGGTGGTCAGCGATCTTAAAAATTTAACGAGATTTATTCCGATAACCGGATTTACGCTGTCGAGTGGATTTGACTCACCGCGGCTTTCGACTATTTTTATTTCCTCAGCCAGAGTCGGATAGCCCATTGACAGCTTTATCGAAAAACGGTCGAGCTGTGCTTCGGGAAGCGGATATGTTCCGACAAAGCCTGATGGGTTTTGAGTTGCTATTACCATGAAGGGTTCCGGAAGTGCATAGGTCATGCCGTCTACCGTGACCTTGCATTCCTGCATGGCTTCGAGCAGAGCAGACTGTGTTTTCGGTGACGCGCGATTTATTTCATCGGCTAACAGGATGTTTGTCATTACAAGTCCGTGGGTGAAGTCGAAGCTCTCGGTCTTTCGATTGTATATATTGAAGCCGGTTATGTCCGAAGCGGTCACATCCGGGGTGAACTGCGCTCTGCGAAAATCGAGTCCGGCTGCCTTAGCAAGAGTTGACGCGAGTGTCGTTTTTCCGACTCCGGGAACATCTTCTATGAGGACATGACCTCCTGCAAACAGTGCGGTCACGAGCAGCATGACCTCGGTATGCTTTCCGACTATTACTTTTTCTATTTCTGCGGTCAGTCTGTTTGCCGCATTATATGCCTTTGAAGCATCCACATCGGCGAAGGTGACTTGACTGTATTTATTGTTTTCCATAATATTTGACTGAAAAATTTCCTTTCCGCTCATTTGTCAAGCTTGGCTTGAGTCATTTTAGATATTATAAAACTGAGCAGTATGTGCTTTTTAGCAGCTGATAAGGTTATAGTATTTTTGATACGACAATTATAATGTTTACTCTAACGAATATTATATCATAATTTGTCATTTTGCGCAATAGACTCTGAAAAGGTTAATAAAGATTTTACGAAAAACAAGAAAATGATTTTTACTCAATGCCTAATAAAAATAATTGAGTAAAACTTATTGACAAAATGAGTTATTTGTGATATAATGGTACGTATCAAGGAGGGAGGTCGCCATACGCTGTGGAAGAGAATAAAGACAGTTTATCACTTATAAAACGTCGGCTTTCGTCTATGACCGCGTCAGAAAAACGCATTGCCGGCTTTATTTTAAGCGAGCCTCAAAAAACCGTGAGCATGACTATGCGTTCTTTGGCTACTGAGGTCGGAGTTTCTGAGGGGAGTGTGGCAAATTTTGCTTCAAGGCTCGGATATGACGGTTATACTGCGCTGAAAATATCTTTGGCAAGGAGTATTTCGGATGGTGGAGCTCCGCTTTTTGAAAACATAGATCCAGGTGATCGTCCGTTGGTGGTCATGGAAAAAATGCGTGATAATACGATAGATGCACTTAGAACCACCTGTGAGACGATGACCGAAGAAGATCTGATGAAGGCGGTTTCAATGCTGACCGGTGCGAAAAAGCGTATTGAGCTTTACGGTATCGGAAGCTCGGCTATGCTTGCCGAAGATGCTGCATTCAGATTTATAAAGCTCGGACTTCCGGCAGTTGTCATACGTGACAGCTACATAGGCTCAGCTTCGGCATTGATGCTCGACAGCGAATGCTTGGCAATTGCAATATCCTATACAGGACGTACACACGATATTATAAAAACGATGTCTATAGCCAAAGAAAAAGGTGCAAAAACTATGTGTATAACCTGTTATTCGGACAGCCCGTTGGCAAGGATGTGCGATCTTCCGCTTATCGCTGTTTCGGGTGAAGCGGTCGCTTCTAAGCTCGCAACGGTATCGCGCCTTGCACAGATGCTTATTGTAGATACCTTGTGTGCCTGCATAGCGGCTCAGAAATGTGATGATGCTCTTGAGCGTCAGTCTGAAATTGTCGATGCTTGGGGCGAATATTGGCTCAACAATTCGGATAATGACATGAATAATTGACTTTACATAGGTTAAGTCTCTTTATATACGGCATGATCTGAAAATTTTATTAAAAATTATGCGCGAAATGCGCTGTAATGTATTTTGGAAAGGATATTTTATGAAAACATATGATGTGGTCATAATCGGTGCTGGCGTTACCGGATGTATGCTCGCACACAAATTGGCGGCGTATAAGCTTAAGGTCGCTGTTATTGAAGCCGGCTGCGATGTTGCAAGCGGTGCTACACGCGCAAATTCTGCGATAGTTCATGCAGGATTTGATGCAGCTTGCGGAACTCTTAAGGCAGCTCTAAATGCCAAGGGCTGTGCGGCTTTGCCGGAGATCGCTCGTCAGCTCGATGTTCCGTATAAGAACAATACCTCTTTGGTTGTTGCTTTCGGAGAAGAGGATGAGAAGATGCTCGAAGTCCTGCTTGAACGCGGAAAGGCAAACGGTGTTCCTCAGCTTGAGATAATCGGAAAAGAGAAACTCAATGAGCTTGAACCGAATATTTCTCCCGAAGCTACTGCTGCACTTGTTGCGCCGACTGCCGGAATAATCTGCCCTTATGATCTGACTATCGCTTGTGCTGAAAATGCAGTTATAAACGGTGTTGAGTTCTTCTTTGAACACAAGATCGAGCGCATTGAGCGCGAAGCTGATCATATCGTTTTGTTCTCAGGTGACGAACGCTTTGAGACTCGCTTTGCGGTCAACGCTGCAGGTGTATATTCGGCTGAGGTCGCAAGAATGGCTGACCCGAATTTTGATATTGATATTATTCCGAGACGCGGAGAGTATATGATACTTGATAAGGCGGAAGGAAAGACCTGCAAGGCAACGCTTTTTGCATGTCCTAACCGTGAGGGAAAGGGAATACTCGTTTCACCTACTGTTGACGGAAATATTATTGTCGGACCAAATGCACATAAGGTTTCTCCCGATGATACATCTACCACATCTGTTGGACTCGATGAGATTTCGAAGGGTGCGAGAAAGCTGATCCCCGGAATAAATCTGCGTGCCGTCATAACATCGTTCGCAGGTGTCAGACCGACTCCCACGACTGATGATTTCCATATCGAGCCTTCTGCGAAAATGCCCGAGCTTCTTAATCTTGTCGGAATAGAATCCCCCGGTCTTGCTTCATCTCCTGCTGTTGCGGATCATGCTATAGGAAAGCTGAAGGAAATGGGGGGAGTTTTTGAAGAGCGTGACGACTACAATCCATTCAGAACCGTAAACGGTCATATGAAAAAGCCGCTTCGTGAGCTTTCGGAAGCCGAGAAGCTTGAGAGATGCAAGGAAAATCCGGCTTACGGAAAGATAATCTGCCGCTGTGAAACTGTTACAGAGGGAGATATTCTTGATGCAATAAGACGACCGATACCGGCAAAGACTATTGATATGGTAAAGCTGCGCACACGTGCCGGAATGGGCCGCTGCCAGGGTGGATTCTGCTCTCCCAGGGTCGCGGAGCTGATCTCCTCGGAACTTGGCATAGAGCTTGATGAGGTAACTAAGCGCGGCGGCGACAGCAAGCTGCTTTTCGGAAAGACTAAATGAGGTGCGATATGAACTATACTATGGAAAAAAAGTTGGTAGTTGTTGGCGGAGGCCCTGCCGGACTTGCTGCGGCTCTTGAAGCAAATCGCAACGGGATCGCCCCGAATGATATTTTGATCATTGAGCGTGATCGCGAGCTTGGCGGAATACTGAATCAGTGTATACATGCTGGCTTCGGTCTTCATATGTTTGGTGAGGAACTGTCCGGTCCTGAATATTCCGGCCGTTTTATCGATGAGGTAAAGAATGCAGGTATAGATTATGTTACCGACAGCATGGTGCTCTCGGTATCGGATGATCGTGTAGTTACATTTGTTTCTCCGAAGCTTGGATTCGTTCAGATGAAGGCAGATGCGGTAGTTCTTTGTACCGGATGCCGTGAGCGCACACGCGGTGCGTTGAACATCCCCGGAACTCGTCCTGCTGGTGTATATTCTGCCGGAACTGCTCAGAGATTCGTAAATATCGAAGGCTTTATGCCCGGAAAGCGTGTTGTCATTTTGGGATCGGGCGACATCGGACTTATAATGGCGCGTAGAATGACACTTGAAGGTGCTAAGGTATTGAGAGTTTGTGAGCTTATGCCTTATTCCGGCGGTCTTGCACGCAATATTGCACAGTGTCTCAATGACTTTGATATTCCGCTGTATCTTTCTCATACCGTTACAGAGATACGCGGAAAGGACAGAGTTGAGGGCGTTGTGATCTCAAAGGTAGATGAGAATCGCCGTCCCATTCCCGGTACTGAAGAGTATGTTGAGTGCGATACGCTGCTGTTATCTGTCGGTCTCATACCCGAAAATGAGCTTGCAAAATCCGCTGGCATTCTGCTTGACCGTGTAACCGGCGGTGCTGTTGTAAATCAGTTTAACGAGACTACAGTTCCCGGAATATTTGCTTGCGGAAACGCGCTACATGTTCATGATCTTGTTGATTTCGTTACCAAAGAAGCTTATATGGCAGGAAGATCTGCTGCCGGATTCATTAAAAACGGCGGAAGCTTCGGTGACAATGAAAGCCGCATAATGAACTGCAAGGCTTCCGGCGGAGTAAGATATACTGTTCCGCAAAAGCTGGAATTTTTCGGCTCTGCGCCCGAAGATATAAAGTTCTTCTTCCGTGTTGACAATATCTACAAGAATGTTAAATTTGAGATAAAACTCGGCGGCGAGTTAATAAAGTCTATAGCAAAGCGTTCGGTCGCTCCAGGCGAGATGGAGTCTGTGGCATTGGATGCTGCCGAGTGCGCTAAGATATTTGCATCGGGACTTGATGAGATAGAGATACACATGAACAAGGGGGATGAGTGAAATGGAGCTTATCACAAAGAATCTTACCTGCATAGTCTGCCCAATGGGCTGCCAGCTTGAAGTAAAGCTGGATTCGGACGGAAAGGTTATAGAGATCAGCGGAAACACCTGCAAACGCGGTTACAATTACGCAAATACCGAATTTACTAATCCTACACGCACGCTTACATCTACAGTGCGACTTGTCGGGGCAAAAAATGACAGATACCTTCCTGTAAGAACGGCTTCCCCGATACCGAAGCCGAAGCTGTTTGAAGCTATGAAGCTGATAAACGAGTTAGAGGTAAAGGCTCCGGTCAAAGCCGGCGATGTTGTCTGCAAGGACTTTGTAGAGAACGGTATAGAGCTTATAGCTTGCAAAACAGTTGAAGAGTGAGTATAAAAAAATTGCAGCGGTTGCTGCAATTTTTTAATAGTAGAGGTATTTGAGTGCGGAGCTTTTTTTATCCCAGGTATATCCGTATGAGATCATTTCATCTTCTGTGAGACAAAAATATTTATCAGATATGATTCCCTTTTGATCGGGGACGGGGTCATCGTGTGTCGTATCGACATGATAGCGTTTGCCATCTATAAGGACTACATTCCAAGCGTGACTGTCGCGGCTGTTTGGTGCGTTTCCGCCGACCACTATACAGCTGACTCCGGCTCTGCCGCAAAGCAGGCTGAATGCCGCGCAGTAGCCTTGACAAACGGCTTTTTTGTTGATCAGTGCGCCGTATGCGAGACGTGATTCCTGGGTGATAGTGCCTTTATTGTAATTTACTATATCGTATTCACAGTTTGCAACGAGGTAATTATGTAAGACCCTTACTTTTTCTGCATCGGTCATTTCAGATGTTATATTTTCGGAGATTATCTTATCGGCTGCCTTGACAGCTTCTTTATGGTAATTTTTAACGGTATCTATGTCAGGCAGGTATTCTATGGTTATTTTATAATTTCCGTTGCCGAGAGGAGTTATATTCGTAAATGCGTTATAGAAATATTCGAGGTTCAGAACGTTCGAACGTTCACAGTATTCTCTCAAAAATCGAGTAGTCTGCGAGGTTTGAAACGTAAATTCGGTCATAAATTCGCGGTTCAGAACATGAAAAAGATCGATTATTTCGTGTTCGGTTCGGAGAATGTTGTTTTTTGCGTTTTCCAGGACTGCATCTTTTTTAAATTCATAGGAGTCTTCACGGTATTCAATTACACGTATAGCGATAGTGACTGCCTCGCTTCGTGTCGCTATCTGCTCCCCACTGAACAGTCTTGAACCGTTCGGTTGGATATAACCGCGCAGCAGATATTCATTATATGCGGTAATGGCATATTTATCGGTAGTATCGGTGAATGGATTTTCGACTTCTGCCGGCTTTATATTCAGTGCTGTGACCATCATTTTGATCATTGTAAAGCGATCTATGAGTTCATCAGGGTCAAAGCCCGATATAAGATCTTGATCTGTTATTATATCATTTTCATATGCGTATGTCAGATATTCACTTGCCCAATGCTCAGGGTATAATTGAACATTTCCGGTAAGTTGAAGCTTACCCTGCGGAGAGATTATTTTCAGAAATTCTGCGACGGTCATTTCACGGTCGGGATGAAAGTATCCGTCAGGATAACCGCTTATGAGACCTGCATCGGTGAGCTTTTTTACATCGGCTGCAAACCAGTCGGTCGCGTTTATATCCGGAAATATGGTGTATACTGTGTCGATCGCCGAAGCTGAAATCCCTTTATTATATATTGCTGCCGCCGGACTGCAAAGTAGAAATGCGGTCACGGCGGATATTATTATTTTTTTTATGTGTTTGCTCAATTTGATTCTCCGATTATTATGCGAAGAGGGGAGCGCAAGGTATATGCGCACGACTTTACTTTATTAAATTATAGCACATAATGTCTAAAATGTCAACAGAAAATTCGGGGGTAGAATAAATTTTACAATTTGACTTTTTTAGTACTCAATGTATTAAAAAATGCGCATTCCCGACATATCTGACAGTCGTGGAATGCGCGAATTTTTATAATACCTTTGAGAGAAATTCTCTTGTTCTGGGATGCTTTGGATTTGCGAAAAATTCAGCAGGAGAATTTTCTTCAAGTATTTTTCCTTCGTCTATGAAGAGTATTCTTGAACCGACTTCCTTTGCAAAGCCCATCTCGTGGGTGACGCAGACCATGGTCATGCCTTCGAGAGCGAGCTGCTTCATGAGGTCGAGAACTTCTCCGACCATTTCGGGGTCAAGCGCACTGGTAGGCTCATCGAAGAGAATGACCTCTGGGTTCATTGCGAGTGCGCGGACTATTGCAACACGCTGCTTTTGACCGCCAGAGAGGGTGGAGGGGTAGACATCTGCCTTGTCTTCAAGACCGATGCGTTTAAGCAGCTCTATTGCGCGGTCATGAGCCTCGGAGATTATCTGGTGTTTGGTCTTTTCGGGCTTTTTGCCGCCGAAGAGAGACTTAAAGCGTGCCTTTCGAAGCTCGGAGAGACCGATATGAACGGGAGCGAGCATGATATTCTGTACAACGGTCTTGTTATTAAAGAGGTTGAACTGCTGGAATACCATTCCCATATGACGGCGATGGATATTTATGTCAACCTTCATGTCGGCTATATCGACACCATCGAAAATTATGTGTCCGCCTGTGGGGTCTTCCATACAGTTGAGACAGCGCAGAAATGTGGATTTTCCGCTGCCTGACGGACCGATGACACAAACTATGTCACCCTTGTTTATCGTGACGTTGATACCTTTGAGAACTTCCAGATCGCCGAAGCTCTTTTTTAGATCTATAACATCTATGAGTTTATTGTCAGCTGCGTCTGTCACTGCGTTTCAGCCCCCTTTCCATAAGCTTTATGCCGAGAGTTATCAGCATTATTATGATTATGTAGATTATCGCCATTGCGAGGTAAGGAACCATGAACTCATAGGAGTTTGTACCGATCATGTTAAATGCGACATATAGGTCTGCTGCACCAACGAATGAGACAACGGAGGTCTCTTTGATGAGTGCTATAAATTCATTTCCGAGTGTCGGAAGAATGTTCTTTACTGCCTGTGGGATGACTATTTTGATCATTGTGGTCGCAAACGAAAGTCCGACTGCACGACCGGCTTCCATCTGACCGCCATCGACCGACTGGATGCCCGAACGCATTATCTCGGAGATATAAGCACCCGAGTTGAGACCGAAGACGATTATCGAGACGTTGACTCCCGACATATTGATTCCCATAAGCGGGAGCATTACGTAATAAAACAGCAGGAGCTGAACGACCATAGGTGTTCCGCGGAAGAAGCCTACATAGAAGCTGCATATTCCGTTTAATACTCTCGGAAGTGTTTTATACTTCGGTATAACGCGCACAGTCGCTATGAGAGTACCGATGACGATACCGATAACGAGACCGAGTATCGCTATGATAAGTGTGTTTTTGAGTCCCACAAGAACTCTCGTGTAGCCGTTTGAGTTTATAAGGACATCGAGAAACTTATCGAGCTTCCTGAAAAATGACATTTCGAGAAGCCATTCGCTTTTTATTACCGCAAGGAATAGATTATACATTTATTTTCCTTCAATTAAACAGTCTCTCCCGCTTTTTGGCGGGAGAGCGCGATTTTTGATGTGAATGATCAGCCGAGCTTATTGAAAGCTGAGGTGATCGCAGCGGCAGGCGCAGAGTCTATGATAACGTACTTGATGTTTCCGTTGATCACGTCCTGAACTGCGAGAGAGCCGTTCTTATAGCCGTTGCAGGTAACAGGGAAGCCTGCAAAGCCCCATTCTGCATCGCCGGAGACATAGAACTGACCGGTAGTTCCGTTCTGAACACCGATAGTGGTGGTTGTATCGAGCTGAGAAAGGATAGCTTCTACCTCTTCCTTGGTGGTGCAAGCATCGAATGTGGTGTCATCAGCCTTAACGATGAGCTTCTGAGAAGCCGAGTAGTAGGACTTGGAGAAGGTCACATACTCCTCACGGTCGGGCTTTACGGTGAGACCTGCCATTGCGATGTCGCACTTATGCTGACCGACGGAAAGGCAGACTGCATCGAAATCCATGTTGTTGATAACGAGTTCCATGCCGAGTTCATCAGCGAGAAGCTTTGCGATCTCCATATCGATACCGACATACTTATCGCCGTCCATGTACTCGAAGGGCTCGAAGCCTGCGTTTGTTGCAACAATGAGCTGATCCTTGGAGGTGTCGAGCTCAGCGGAAGTTACGAGGTTGGGAGTGCCATCACCGAAGTAGTTGTTGCAGATGTCATCGAAGGTACCGTCCTTCATGATCTTATCGATAAAGGTGTTTACCTTTTCGAGAAGCTCGGGCTGATCCTTGTCGATACCGAACGCATATTCCTCGGAGGTAAGGTCGATGTCGATGACCTTAACGACTTCTTTACTGCCGCCGCAGGAAGCGAGGCAGAGGGCGAGCATTGCTGCTGCCATGATGAGTGCCAATACTTTTTTCATTATTGTTTCTCCTTTTAAAGTGATATGAAATTTGAAAAAATGTTATGCATATATATTACACCAAAATGCATAAAAATGCAATATGCAGATTTAATCAAATTTATTATCATTCAATGCGATATTTTGTGCCCTTGGGTGTATCCTCCAAAATTACGCCTTTTTCGAGCAATTCCGCACGTATTTTGTCCGCTTTTGCATAGTCTTTAGCCTTTTTTGCGGCGGCGCGTTCGGCGATCTTTTCTTCGATCATGGTCGTAAATTCATCGTCTGCCTTTTCTTCCGGAAGGAATCCCATCAGAGAACAGAGCTCGGTGAGCATATCAAGGGTATATTGTGCGGCTTCTGCCGAAGCATTTGCGGCGATCTGCTCGTTAGCATCGCGGACGAGCTCGAATATTGCTGCGATACCATCGGCGGTATTGAAATCATCGTCCATTGCGGTTATGAAATCAGATTTATGCTGATTGGCTTTTTCTTTTGCATCGCCGAGCTCACCGTGGGCTGCGGTCTTCAAATAAAATTTAAGGCTGTCTATGCAGTTTGTTATACGGTCGAGTGCGTTTTTCGACTGTTCGAGGATGTTTGCGGAGAAGTTTATCGGACTTCTGTAATGTGCGCTGAGGATAAAGAAACGGATAACGGGATAGCCGTATTTGGCGGCTGCATCTCTGACAGTAAAGAAGTTACCGAGCGATTTCGACATTTTGGTGTTATCGACATTGATATAGCCGTTGTGCATCCAATAGTTTGCGAAGGGCTTTCCTGTGCAGCATTCGGACTGAGCGATCTCATTTTCGTGGTGAGGGAAGGTGAGATCCTGACCGCCGCAGTGGATGTCTATTGATTCGCCGAGGTAGCGGAGAACCATTGCGGAGCATTCGATATGCCAGCCGGGACGACCCTTTCCCCAAGGACTTTCCCAATAGGGTTCACCGGGCTTTGCAGCCTTCCAGAGTGCAAAGTCGAGTGCATCCTCTTTATGCTCGGAAATGTCTATGCGTGCGCCCTTTTCGAGCTCGTCTATCGGCATATGTGAGAGCTTTCCGTATTCCTTGAAGGAAAGTGTACGGAAGTATACGTCTGAATTGCCATCGCCCATATCGACCGGATATGCGTGACCTTTTTCGATGAGTGTTGAGATTATTGTTATCATCTCATCGATATTTTCGGTAGCTCTGGGATGTACCGAGGCGGGACGTACACCGAGACCTTTTGCATCGGTAAAATACTCATTTATATATTTTTCTGCGATCTCCTTCTGGGTGACACCTTCCGCATTTGCGCGCTTGATTATTTTATCATCCACGTCTGTAAAATTCTGAACGAATTTTACTTCGTAGCCGCGGTATTCGAGATAACGGCGAAGCATATCGAAGGAGATGAAGCAGCGTGCGTTTCCGATGTGGAAGAAATCATATACGGTAGGTCCGCAGGCATACATTTTTACCTTACCGGGTTCGATTGGCGTAAATTCGTCCTTGCGCTTTGTAAGGGTGTTATAGAATCTCATTATTTGTTGCTCTCCTTATTTTTCAGTTCTTTTATTTCGTCTTCCAGGTTTGAAATTTTGATATTGAGCTTGCAAAATTCCTGTGCGACAGGGTCTGCTATATGGATCTGGTCGAGGTCGTAGTCAAGCTTCTGATTGTTGCGCTTTACAACTCTCGCAGGTATTCCGACGGCTGTACAGTTATCCGGTATTTCATCGAGGACGACAGCATTTGCCGCTATTTTTGTATTGTCTCCGATCTTGAATGGTCCGAGAACCTTTGCACCGGATCCGACCATAACATTGTTGCCGAGCGTTGGATGACGTTTTCCTACATGCTTACCTGTTCCTCCGAGTGTCACTCCCTGATAAAGTGTACAGTTATCGCCTATTTCGGTCGTTTCACCGATAACAACTCCGCTTCCGTGGTCTATGAAAAGACCGCTTCCGATCTTTGCACCCGGATGTATTTCTATACCGGTCAAAAATCTTGCGCTCTGGCTTACGAGTCTTGCGGCAAAGAACTTTTTGTTTTCGTATAGCTTATGAGAGACTCTGTAGAAAAGCACGGCATGGAAGCCAGAGTAGAGAAGTGCGACTTCGAGGTCGCTCGTTGCGGCAGGGTCGCGGTCGCGTATAACGCGAATATCTGTGGATATTTCGTCCTTAGCTTTGATAAGGTCGTTTTTCAGCTTTTTAAGGTCTATATCGACGGTTTTGAGCTTCATATGATTCCTCCTTAAATATAAACAAAACGCCTTTACTCTCGTTTTATGAGAATAAAGGCGCAAAAACGCGGTTCCACTTTAATTTATCACTTATGACAGCAACACTATGTACTGTCTGCTTTTTTAACGGTAAGCTACCGTGCCGGACTACTGATATTCACCCGACAGGCTCACGGACGCACTTATTGCCGAATATTTCGGTACGCGCTCACAGCAACCGAGCATATCGGTGCGCGTTTCTCTGAAGACCGATGCTATGCGGCATCCTTCCGCTCACAGCCTTTTTATATTACGATACTATTATATTACATTTTTATTGATTTGTAAAGTGTTTATCCGAGATTTTACAAAAAATTCAAAAAAAGTATTGCAATTTTACGGGAAATATTGTATAATAGATGTGGTAAGGTCTTATTGCCAAACTAAATATTGAAAGGGCTGAAATATAAAATGAAAAATTATGTTGTTAAGATCATAGATGATCCGAACATTGACTGGGAAAAATATGAAAATGCAATGATAGATACATATCTGTGGGACAGCGATTATTCACCGGAAGCGGGAGCACAGGTAGTTTATGTAAGATCCGGTGACGAGCATGAGGGTCTCTATGCACATCTTTGGTGTGTTGAGAGCGAGCCACGTGCGATATATACAAAGCACAACGATCCGGTATTCAAGGACAGCTGTCTTGAATTTTTCTTTACCCTGAATGCTGCCGGTGCAGAAAAGAACGGATATATAAACATCGAGTCGAATTCGAATCCGACAACTCTCATAGGCTACGGTCATGACAGATATGACCGTGTTTCTATCGTTGATATGGGAATAGAGCCATTTAAGGTAACAGGAAAGAAATCTTATGACAGATGGGATATTTACGAGTTTATTCCGCTTGGAGCTTTAAAGAAGGTCTTTGGAATCGATTCTGTCGATGAAACTGTAGAGGCTGCCGGCAATTTTTATAAATGCGGTGGAGATCACGATCCGCTGCCGTATGGTATGTGGTCAAAGGTCAATGCGCCTACTCCTGATTTCCACAGACCTGAATGCTTCGGAAAATTTGTCTTTGAAGTATAATATGTATAGCAAGCTCCTTCGGATTTTTCCGTGGGAGCTTTTATTGCCGCAAAAAATTTCTTATGGAATTTTCGCTTGCAAAGATCGTTTTTTAATGTGGGCGCATAGCTTCGAGAAGCTTATCGATGTATCGTTCCGGAGCGCGGTCTTTGAGCTTGTGTGAAACCGACAGCGCGGAATACCAACCGTCATTCTGTGTACTTACAAGTACATTGATATTTTCGTTTGAGAGTGGGATGGAGGGGGTGTTTTCACCTGCCATAAGCGATAATATCGAATGTTCGAAGCAGAGTTGACCGAGGTTTATCATGTCTCCAGCCGGATGTGCAAGCTCTCGCAAATATTTTTTGAAAAGCCTGCTTGTCATTTCTCGCGGAAATGAATTTACAAAATTATTTTCGGTTTGCAGCTCTTCGAGCATATGGAGTATACCGCCTATTCCGCATACGGAGCGGTTTAATGTCGGCATTTTATAGTCTATATCTGTAAGATTTCGCTTCGCGTCGAATTTTGGGTCATAGTATCTTACAAGTCTTTCGAGATCGTTATTCAATATATTGTTGTAATAAACGCACATCACGTCTATTCTTGAACGCTTGATTTTGTGTATCATCGAGAGTGCTTTCAAAATAAGTTCGCGGTTTATTTTGAGACCGTCAAAATAAATGCTTTCGATAGGTTCATTCAGCATTCGTTTTATAGCGATATTCGGAGGCAATCTTGAAAGTACGAGATCGCAGCTATAGGTTATCGAACCGAGAATTGCAGCGGCGGTCTCGCTCATTACCGAGTCGGATTCTCCGGATGTATAGAGCTTTATATGTTCGCCAAGCTGTAAAAACAAACGATTTATAAATGCTTGATATTCGCTCTCTGTGATAGTTTGATTTTGTATCATTATCTGAGCCAAAGAGAGTGTATAGTTTGCTCTGTCTATTTCGGACAGATCGTTTTTTAAAATCATATAAGTCATCGTCTTCATCCTCGAAAAGCGGTTCGCCACGGTTATATCTGCGTATAAGTTTGTCGCATTCGTCTGAAAGATGGCAGGCGGGACTTTGACAAGTTGTTTCAAATTTATCATACATCCAAGCTGTCAGCTCGGCATCGCTTATTTTGTCGCGTGTTTCGGTTTTCAGGTAATAAAAAGTATCACAGAGAAAGTTTAAAATCTGCGGTAGATTTTGATTTGTCACATAAGCAGATTCGGAGAATTTTTTCAGTATGCGTGTTGCTGCACCGCTGCCTATCTCTATTCTTGAATTGCTTTTCAGAGCGGTGAGTCGTGTTTCTGCTATTTCCATAGCATCGGCTTTTGAAATAGAAAGGTTCTTTTCCTTAAGGTATTCGTTGGCTTCGAGCAGCTGATCTGCCGCATAGTTTATTGCAGCTTTTGTAGGAGAATTTGCGATAGTAAGCAGGGTCAAATCATTCATAAGAAGCTCCTTTGTAAATGAAATATTAACATTTGTAAAAGGCTATTGACAAGACGGGGGCTTTGTGATACAATATTATTGTGGTATTGGATTGCAAAATGTGATATTGTATATATTGATTATTATAACACACACTTGAAGGATTTTGTCAAGTGTTTTTTTATATTTTACCGCTGTGAAGCGTGTGAAAAATGTTAGCGGTATCAAAAAAAAACTTTCAAATCCTGCAAATTTCGTATGATTTTGCTCTGTTCATCGAGCAAATTTTGTGGTATAATATATTGTAATACAATATGGTAAATAAAATTTAAAGGAGCAATTTAAGTGATTCGTGAAGATCTGCGAAATATAGCAATAATTGCACACGTTGACCATGGTAAGACTACGCTGGTTGACGAGATGCTCAAGCAAGGCGGAATTTTCCGTGAAAATCAGGCTACTGAGGACAGAGTCATGGACTCTAATGCCATTGAACGTGAGCGTGGTATTACGATCCTCGCTAAAAATACTGCGGCACATTATAAAAATGTAAAGATAAATATAATCGACACTCCAGGTCACGCCGATTTCGGTGGTGAGGTCGAGCGTATACTCAAGATGGTAAACGGAGTGCTTTTGTTGGTCGATGCTGCTGAAGGTCCTATGCCTCAGACAAGATTCGTTCTCCAGAAGGCTCTTGAGCTCAATCACAAGGTCATAGTTGTAGTAAACAAGGTTGACCGCCCTGATGCACGCATAAATGAGGTCATTGACGAAGTTCTTGAGCTTCTTATGGATCTCAACGCTACAGATGAGCAGCTTGACAGCCCGATGATATTCTGCTGCGGACGTGATGGTACGGCTTCCATTGTTCCTGATGAGCGCGGAACTGATTTGAAATGTCTTTTCGATACGATCCTCGAATATATACCTGCGCCCGAAGGAGATACTGAAGGTCCGCTTCAGATGCTTGTCTCTTCAATAGACTATAATGAATATGTTGGACGTATTGGTATCGGACGTATAGAGCGCGGAGTTATAAAGGTCGGTCAGGAGGTAATGGTCGCAAACTACCATTCCGAAGAGCCGCCGAAGCGCACGAAGATAGTTTCGCTCTATCAGATCGACGGTTTGCAGAGGATTCCGGTTGAGACCGCAAAAATGGGAGACATTGTATGTTTCTCGGGTGCCGGAGATGTTACTATAGGAGATACTATAACTTCTATAGACTGCGTTGAACCGCTTGAATTTGTCAAGGTCAGCGAACCGACACTTGAAATGACTTTCTCTGTAAACGATTCACCGTTTGCCGGCCGCGAAGGCAAATTTGTCACGTCGCGTCAGCTCAGAGAGCGTCTTTACAAGGAGCTTTTAAGAGACGTATCGCTCAGAGTTTCCGATGGAGAAACTACAGACTGCTTTAAGGTCGCAGGTCGCGGTGAAATGCACTTGTCGATACTTATCGAGAATATGCGCCGTGAAGGCTATGAGCTTACCTGTTCGATGCCGCACGTGCTTTACAAGACTATAGACGGTCAGCTTTGCGAGCCGATGGAGAGAGTAACTATCGACGTTCCTGAGGAATATGACGGAACTGTTATCCAGAAGTTGGGCGCACGAAAGGGCGATCTGCTCGAAATGAATCTGCATGGCAGCCGAATGAGAATCGAATATCGTATTCCTGCACGTTGTCTTTTTGGATACAGAAGCGAATTTATGACCGATACACGCGGAGAGGGAATAATAAACTCTGTATTCGACAGCTATGAGCCGTACAAGGGAGACATTACGCTCCGTTATACAGGTTCGCTCGTTGCCAGCGAAGACGGTGAGACTACATCTTACGGTCTTTATCAGACTCAGGACAGAGGACAGATGTTCGTTGGCGTTCAGACTCCTGTCTACGAGGGTATGATAATAGGCGAATCGCCGAAGATCGGCGATATTGCGGTCAATCCGTGCAAGAAGAAGCATCTTACCGCTATCCGCTCTTCAGGTGCGGACGAAGCACTTATTTTGACTCCTCCGAGGATAATGAGCCTTGAAGAGGCTATTGAATTTATTGCCGATGATGAGCTTATGGAGGTTACTCCCAAGTCGATCAGACTGCGCAAGAGCATTCTCGATACGGCTACACGTCTTAAGGCACAGGCTAAATTGAAGAAGTAATTATTTGTGCATGCGTATCTTTTGTATACGCATGCACTTAAAACAGGTATTTATACTATTGCATTTTTTTCTACGTTGATTTTAAAGTGGACGGTGATATTATTGGCAAAGGAAACCAACGACAAGGAAAAAAATATTCCGGCTGGTGCGCAGGGGCATCGGCAGCGTGTTTTTGATGATATAAAGAGAAATGGAGCAGCTTCTTTGAGTGACAGACATTTGATTGAAACATTGCTCTTTTTTGTTATAAAGCGTCAGGACACTCGACCTATGGCTGTGGCTCTGCTTGAAGAGTTTGGTTCTATCAAAAATGTGTTCAACGCTTCGCATGAGGAGCTTACTGCTATAGATGGGGTGGGAGATTCGACGGCAACATTCATTGAATTGCTCGGTGTCGCTCTTGAACGGTGCAACGAAAAGGAAAAAACATCGGGGAAGGTATATATCGGCGAGGATTCTTTGAGCAAGCTTTTCCGAAGTCTTTTTAAGTTTGACGGAAACGAGCACTTTGCGATAGTTTTTCTGGACGAGAGACGGGTGTGTATCGCATCTAAGGTATTTGAAGGTACGTCTTCTTCGCTTATAGCTGTTGACAGTGCGAAGATCGCAGACATGAACGCATGGAAAAGAGCAGCGTATGTTGCTATTGCACATACACATCCCGATGGGATATTGATACCATCTCAGGAGGATTATGCGGTGACTGATGAGATAGAGTCATATGCGAGACACAGAAATGTCGATATGCTCGGTCATTTTATTCTCGATTCCAAGGATTTTACGGTAATATAATGATTTTTAACAAAAAACATATCCTATAAAGTTGTGATTGGACTTTTAGGATATGTTTTTGTTTTACTTTTTTGAGGCGATAAATTTTGTTAAGGTCATTACAGCGGCGAACAATACTCCGGCTATTGCCCAGATGAGCCATGGCTCGGTTATTTTATGAGAAAAAACTGCGAAAAGGAATATTGCCGTGGTTATGAGCCAATAGCAGAGACTTACCGTTCCTATTATCCCGCTTATTTCTTTATTTTTGCGTGTATAGTTGCCTTCTTCGAGAAGCTTTTCCATTGATGAGTTTATAATTCCGGCATATGTGAAGAATGCCGTTCCAAATGCAGATATAAACAGTAGTAGGCAGACAGATATTGTCACTACTATGACTTTCATTCCGAATAAGAATGATATGAACAGCGGAAGTGTGGAAAGAATGCAGAGCACTGTGCCTGTGAGATTAAATCGTGTGTATTTATCTGAAAATTCATTCAGTCTCTCTTTTACCATTCCAGTTACGCCGTATTCGGTCTCAAATGTCTCTTTTTCAAGAAAAGCGTAGGCTTGGGTCTTTCCCATAAAAAATATGCAGAATGATATTTCTACAGCAATGAGCACGGTAAGCACGCTTAAGCCTATTCCGAGTGCCGCAGGTGTCATATCATAAACGCTTACGGAATTTCCGTTGTCCACGACTTTTTTGTTACTTCGGCTATTCCTGTGAGTAGTATCAAGGCTATTGGAGATATGACGAGGAAAAAAACTGCCAATGCGAGCCGCGGAGCATATGCTTTCACTATAGAGAGGTATTCATAGGCTTCTTCCATCGTAACTCGGCGGAGCTGAGGCTTATCCGAAACCGATCCTTTGGTGACATAATTATCTGATGTTATATCTTCAAGCTCGTCTTTTAATAGGTAGTCGGTGGATACTTCGAATATTCGGCTCAGCAGGAGTATTTTATCTATATCCGGTATAGATTGTGCGCCTTCCCATTTTGATACCGATTGCCGAGATACGCCCATTTGCTCGGCAAGCTCCTCTTGTGACCAACCTGATTTTTTTTCGAAGGTATATTATTTTGTCTGCAAGTATCGTTGATCTGCAACTCCTTTGTATTTGGTGATTATATTATAGCATATTTTATATCGAAACTCAAGCAGGCAGAGTCGGAATTTTGTCGCGTGACAGTTTACAATTGCGCAAACAGCGGTTGCATAATTGAATTTATTTTACAGAAAATTGAATTTACGGCTGCCTGCAATATGTTTGCCTTATTAAAAAGTAAAGACTGACAAGGCTTTAGCAAGATGCCTTGTCGGTCTTTGTGATTCATTCGACTGTTACGGATTTTGCGAGATTTCGCGGTTTGTCTATATCACAGCCGAGCATATCGGCTGTATGATAGGCTATAAGTTGCAATGCTGTGGCTGTCGGCAGAAATGCTAAAGTCGGATCGAGCTTCGGAATTATGAGTGTTTCGTTTGCTTCACTTATGTTTATGTCTGAAATGGCTATGACATTTGCTCCGCGTGCTTTGACCTCACGGATGTTGCTTATCATTTTTTCACGAAGCTCAGGAATTGTGCAAAGAGCTATGACCGGAATGCCCGGAGTGATAAGTGAGATCGTTCCGTGCTTTAATTCTCCTGCCGCATATGCTTCGCTGTGGATATATGAGATCTCCTTCAGCTTCAATGAGCCCTCGGCACAGAGTGCCGAATCTATTCCGCGGCCGATAAAGAAGATATCCTTACTGCTTGATATGGAGGCGGCAATGCGCTTATACTCATCTTCGTGCGAGATCATCTCTTTTACGGCGTTTGGTGCGCTTTCGATGAGCTCGCTTATCAGATGCTTTGCTTTGGTCTCTGAGATTGTTTTACGTATCAATCCGCACTCAAGTACAAGCAACGTCAGAAGCGCAGTCTGCACGCTGTAGGCTTTTGTACTGGCAACGGCTATCTCAGGCCCTGCCAGTGTGTAGATCACGCTGTTGGCTTCCCGTGCGATGCTTGAGCCTATGACATTCACTATTGCGATTGTATTTGCGCCTTTTGATTTTGACAGTCTGAGAGCGGCGAGAGAATCCGCAGTCTCCCCGGACTGTGAGATTATCATGACAGTATCGTCTTTTGATATTATTGGGGCGGCATATCTGAATTCGGATGCGACTTCTACTTCTGTCGGGAGCTTGGCAAATTTATTGAAGAGCTGTTTGGCGACAAGTCCGGCGTGCATTGCTGTACCGCAAGCAACGATATGAAGCCGTGCGGTATTTGCCAATGCGGTCGTATCGATTTTCTCGTTGCTGAAGTCCGGAAGTCCGTTTTTTATTCTCGGACTTAGAGTCTTTACTATTGCTTCGGGCTCTTCGTTGATCTCCTTGTACATGAAATGCTTATATCCGCCGCGCTCTGCCGATTCAATGTCCCATACGGCTGTTTTCTTTTCCTTTGCTACTTTAACGCCGTTTTTGGTTATTTCAATCGAATCCGGCGATATGACTGCGAGCTCATCGCCATCGAGCTGATAATAATCGCGTGTATATCGCAGTATCGCCGTTATATCTGAGGCTATGAAATTGCCTTTATCCGATGTGCCTATTATAAGCGGTGAGTCTTTGCGAACTGCGTATATCTTATCGGGAGAATCTGCAAAGACTATGCCAAAGGCATATGAGCCGCGCAGCTTTTTGAGCAGTTTTTCTATTGCCGTCTGCTTGTCGTTGGTTTGCAGGAGATGGTCGAGCAGTCTTGCGGCGACCTCGGTGTCGGTATCGCTTTCGAAGTTGCAGTTCAGCTCAGAGCGTAAATCAGCATAATTTTCGATTATACCATTATGGACGAGCTGTAATGCGGTTGTTCCGTGAGGATGCGAATTTTCATCGCTCGGCTCTCCGTGAGTTGCCCAGCGCGTATGACCTATTCCGCAGTGCGAGACTGCGGTCTCAGGATGTGATCCAAGCATTTCTTCGACGTTTTTGAGCCTTCCTGCTGCTTTTAAGCGGCACAGACGGTTTTCACCATCGAAAAATGCTATCCCTGCTGAATCGTATCCGCGGTATTCCAAAGCGCGAAGTCCCTCTATTAGATGCTTTACCGAATTATCTTTACCTGTATAACCTATGATACCACACATATTATTTCCTTTTATATGGATACCATGTCAGAGGCGGTTTCCCACCGATATTCCTATTGTTATGGTTTGATTGAGCGGAATTTTGTAGCTTTGGTCGCCCAAAGGTTTTGTATCCGCACCTTCGACGCGGTTGCTTCCGCGCCGGAAAAGTATCCGCCGAATATTTTCGATAACTTTTCCCCTCGTCAACTCCTTTGTTCGGAGTTCGGGCGCTGATCCTTTCTTTCCCTTGATCGAATGGTCAATTATAGCTTTCGAGCTGCTTCTTTATCTTTTCGGCAGTCAGGTTGCAAATATTTTTTATGAAATCGGAGTTATCGCCTTCTGCCATTACGCGGATGAGCGGTTCTGTGCCGGAAGGACGTGCGATCAGTCTTCCGCCTTCGCCTATTTCCTTTTTGGCTTCTTCAAGTATGGCTTTTACTTCGTAATCGGTATAAAATGCCAGCTTTTCCTCCGAAGTGCAGCTTATATTTACTATGAACTGCGGATAACGGGTCATCACCTTCGCGGCATCCGAAAGCTTTTCACCTGTACGCTTCAACTGAGACAGCAGCTGTACTGCGGTGAGCTGTCCATCGCCTGTGGTCGAAAAGTCGCGGAAGATTATATGTCCCGACTGTTCGCCGCCGAGATAGTAATCCTCAAGCAGCATTTCTTCAAGAACATATCTGTCGCCTACCTTTGTTGCAACGAAGCGAATATCGTTATCCGAGCAGAACTTCGTGAATCCGAAATTTGTCATTATAGTTCCGACTACGGCGTTTTTGTTGAGCTTTCCGCGTGCTTTCATATCGAGCGCGGCTATTGCCATTATCATGTCTCCGTCAACATCACAGCCTTTATCATCTATGCAAAGGCAGCGGTCAGCGTCTCCGTCAAAGGCTATTCCGGCATCGAGCTGATGCTCTGTGACATATTTTCTCAGATTTTCGAGATGGGTAGAACCGCAGTTGTCGTTTATGTTTGTACCGTTTGGCTCTGCCGAGAGAATATGGCAGTTTGCACCGAGACCTTCAAACAGCAGCTTGGCGGTTCTGCTCGCCGAACCGTTTGCGCAGTCGAGTGCGATGTTCATACCATCGAGCGAATAAAGTGCGGTGCTTCTGAGATGATCTATATAGTCCTTTACTGCGTTTTGAGCACGCGACACACGACCGATATTTTCCGGCCTTGCCATTTTGGGCTGAGGTGTGCCATCGAGAACTATTGACTCTATACGTTCTTCGAGTTCGTCTTCCAGTTTATATCCGTCCTCATTGAATATTTTTATTCCGTTGAATTGGTACGGGTTGTGTGAAGCCGAGATCATGACTCCGGCATGCGCTTTGTATTTTCCAACGAGGTATGCTACCGCAGGTGTCGGTACGACTCCGAGATCGATAACATCTGCGCCTACAGAGCAAAGTCCCGATATGAGTGCGCTGGCGAGCATTTCCGAGGAAATACGAGTATCCATTCCGACAAGTACTGTCGGAAGATAACGTCTTCCGCTAGACAAGACCTCTGCTGCGGCACGTCCTATCTGCATGGCGCGTTCACAGGTGAGCTCGGTGTTTGCGATTCCGCGAACTCCGTCTGTTCCGAATAATCTTCCCATTGGTTATGTCCTTTCTCAATGCTTTTTTACTATATTGCCGCTTGATTTGTATATGGAGTTCGGCGGCACGACTCCACGAACTCTTGAGAGCGGATAGATATTACTGCTCTTTCCGATGATCGTTCCGGGGCAGAGGACGCTGTTGCATCCGACTTCAACATTGTCGCCCAAGATAGCTCCGAGTTTTTTTCTGCCTGTTTCAATCATCTCATCTGAGCTTTTTACCGATATGAGGGTCTTATCGCTCTTCACGTTTGAAGTGACGGCACCGGCTCCCATATGAGATCTGAATCCAAGGATCGAATCTCCTACATAGTTGAAGTGCGGAACTTGAACTTTATCAAAAAGAATGCAGTTCTTAAGCTCGCAGGAATTACCGACTACGGCATCCTTACCGACTATTGCAGAGCCGCGGATGTATGCACAATGGCGTATTTCAGCTCCTGCATCAATAATACAGGGTGAGCCTATATGCGCTGTATGGGCAACCGAAGCGGATTTTGCTATCCAGATACCATCTGAGGGATTGTCAAAAAGGTTTGGATCAAGCTTTTTACCTATATATAGGATAAAAGACTTTATTGAATCAAGGACATCCCATGGATAAGCGCTTTTTTCGAGAAGTTCGGCTGCTATGGTGTTGGACGAATCAAAAAGTTCGTGCGTGTGTGGAATTGTTTCCATGTTATATTATACTCCTTTCCGGCGAAGATGCTACTGTTCGCCTATATTGCGCAGCTATGTGCGCTTGATTATTATAGCATATTATTTTTACTTTGTCAATGTGGTGGAGGTTAAAGAAATGTGACAAAATTTGGAAAAAGCTGGATTCTGAAAACTTTTTTTGGATTTTTTCAACTTTTTTTCAAAAACCCCTTGACAAACGGCGTGAGATATGGTATAATAATAAAG
>CAZRVL010000010.1:11966-53019 GCA_964603455.1 uncultured Lachnospiraceae bacterium | reverse complement strand
GGGAACGAATACTGAGTAAAGAACGAACACATCTTGTCGAATGCTTCAAGAGCTATATTCGAGTCGAAGTTGATTCTCATACCGTTGTCGGCATACTGTTCTCCACCCATCTGATAGAGGAAGAGCTGAAGACCACCGAGTTCCTTCGGGATACCGACGATCATGTTGTTGTACTGGAGATACGGAACGATGCTCATAAGGTCATCCCAAGTCTTCGGAATGTCAATACCGAGCTCGGCAAATATATCCTTACGATAGAAGAGCATCGAGAACGACTGAGTTTCGGGGAGACCGTAGGTCGTGCCGTAAAGTGTAACGGGAACCATAGCAGCTTCGGAGAATCTCTTCGTTACCTCATCAAAGGTATCGAAATCGTTGAGCGGGAGAACCGCGCTACGAATAGCATATTCTACCGGTGTACCCTGTGCCTGACCAAGTGCTACGTCAGGACCTGTACCAGAAAGTGTTGCCGGAAGAAGCGTACCGCCTGTGACGAGCTTCAACTTAACACCGATATTAGTTTTCGATGTGAATCCGTTATCGATCATCGAACGAACGACCTGCGCCTGGTCGCGTCCGGTAGATACCCAAACTTCAATAGAATCTTCTTCGCTGAGTTCTACAGTCGCACCGAGGTTCGAATAGTCGGTGAAGAAGGACATAACGAATGAGCTGATCTCAAAGCCTGCTGCCTGGAAGAAGTTAGCTTCTGCGCGCTCGATCTTCTCACCTGCCGGCTGGATGGTGATATAGTCGAAGAGCACGGGCTGGCTTCTAACAGTGTTGAGCCATGTACCGAGAGTACCTATGTAACCCTTAAGAGTATCCATATTTCTTGCAACTTCGTCTTCATCGGTAGCCATCTTATTAAGAACACGTGCGATGTTATCAAGAGTTGCGGTATTGGAGCCCTTAACGCCGTTTATCTCAGTGATGAGGTTTGAAATAGCGGTAAGTTCGAGATACTGAGCATAAAGATCTTTAATGGTATCGGGAATCAGGTTTCTGAAGTTGTAGTCACGGTAATCGTCAGGGTCAGCACCGGTTATCTGGAGTATCTTGAGGTAATCGCTGTTGATAGCCGTCAAGGATTCCTGAACACGACCGATGATCTCGCTCATACCGCCGAGGACAACTTCAAACTGAAGCGTATATGTTTTGCCCTCTTCAAAGTAGAACTGGAAACTGGTCTCGCCATTGTTAAGTGCCGCAGCCTGCCATTCATCCGAGAAGTTGAACTGAATGTAGTTCGCTTCTTCGAACGGGATCTCGCCGTTTATGCGAAGTCTTCTCGAAGTGTACATACCCGAGAGGTCGGACTGCTTGTATCTCGGAACTATCTCATACATACCGGTCTTCTCGCAGGTGAAGGAATATTCGACCCACTGACCGACCGTCTGCCACTTTGTGCTTCCGAGCGAATTGAGCTTGGAGAGCGAAGGGCTCTGGGGCTGAGTAAGCGCCGAGGTTCTGTCGTTCTGAGCATAGATAGTTCTATCGGAGGTTGCATCCGTGTACTCCGCCTGGATAACTATCTTTTCCGCACCGTCAGCAGACGCGCCGGAATGGCTCGCGAGATATTCCTCATAAGAAGGAAGATCTTCATAGGGAACGAGCTTGATCGTCTTTATAACGAGGTCTTCTCTTGCCGCCTCAAGCGTAAGAGTATGCTCGCCTTTTTCGACAACGATCTCATACGGATCAATATCATAACCGGTAGAGTCACCCATAACATAGTTTCTCCATTCGCCGGAGATCGACTTCTGAGTCTTAATATCGTTTCCGTTTATATCTGTCTTGAACGCCACATTTCCGTTTTCATCCACTATATAGTCATCATGCCAAACTTTCGTAAGCGAAAGATAGCGTGTGCCTTTGAACGGATATGAACCATCAATACGGAGTTTGCGCTCTATATTAGTAGATTTACCGTCTTCCGGGAACGAATATTCGATCTCGACCGAATATTTTCCGGTAGCGGGTGCTGAGAAGTCCCATGTCACCGAGCCGGTGCTTGGTGTAAGGAGCGCGCTTCCGCTTCCGCCGTTATAATTGCTAACGACTTTGACATCAGCGTCGGTCTTCTCCTTGTTGTAATTGGTTGCATCAATAGTTATCTCTGACTTGCCACGCGGGACATTCGCGTTTCGTTCTGCGTATTCGGTATAGGTTTCCGCATTGAGCAGATCCTGAATGTCGGCTATGTTGTAGCTGACCGTGGAGCTGTTCGCATCGTCCGCCTTTTCGTCAGCAGCCGAAGTCACAACACCGAATGTCGAACCGAGCATCGTCAATGACAAAAAACATGCAAGCAATCTTGTTAGTTGTGTTTTCTTCATTAACCTTTCCTCCTGCCAAGAATTTTACTTTGAAGGGAACAGAGTAGCTTTTATACCCTTGCCACATCAATATTCCGTTATGACGCAAGTGTGGCGCAGATGCGTGCATACCGTCAGACATGACTTCGGGCGATGAGCCAACCGGCGGCGCAGAGAAGTTCTTTGCTCGGATGCTGTGGGCAAAGCCCCAATTGTCCCGTCGATTTTTTCATACAAATATAATAACATATCAGAGCCAAAATGTCAAGAGTTGATTTTATGTACAATTTTCTCACAGCTCCACTTAAGGGCTTCAAAAATTGTTCTTACGCTCGTTCACATTTTGAAATTTCGCCTTGCACTTGTTTGTTGCAAATTTATCAATCGTGTTTTTTGTAACTTTGTAATTTCAATTTACCATGATCGTACATTTTTTTCGGATTTTAAAGGACTTTTCTGATTTGTACGCGAGTAAATTTATGATACGTAAATTTTATTTACCCATGCTAATGTGAAGTCCAGTCGATTCTTTGTACAGAACCCCATCACATTCTTTGTGCAAGGTATACAAAATTCGAGCCTATTTTTCTACACTCATACATTTTGCACAAATCTCGGCGATTTTTTGGTTCACAATTTGTATTTGACATTTTGTGCTAAATATTTACAATTATTTCCTGATATATTTTTATCATAAATATCGGGCTGACACAAATCAAACATTTGCATCAGCCCCACACAATATACCGAGTTTTATCAGTGCTGCTTATGGCATGCAGAACAGTTGCCGTCGCAGTCTTCAGTCGAGATGTTGTGCTTTATTCCTTTTTTGTCGTAGTAATTTGCGATAGCCGCTTTAACAGCTTCTTCGGCAAGTACCGAGCAATGTATCTTCTGAGGCGGAAGTCCGTCGAGGGCTTCAATAACTGCCTTGTTGGTAAGCTTGAGAGCTTCATCAACTGTCTTGCCCTTTATCAGCTCAGTAGCCATCGAGGATGTTGCTATTGCAGCACCACATCCGAAGGTCTTGAACTTTACATCTTCGATGACCTGATCGTCATCTATCTTCATATACATCTTCATGATGTCGCCGCAGACTGCATTGCCGACCTCGCCGACTGCATCTGCATTTTCAATCTCACCGACATTGCGCGGATGAGCAAAATGATCCATAACCTTTTCGCTATACATATTAATTTATCTCCTTAATTTTGTTTTTTAAATTCTTCATACAGAGGACTCATATCACGAAGTCTCTGAACTATGCCGGGAAGCTTTTCGAGAATATAATCCACATCCTCATCGGTGGTATCGCGGCTTATCGAAAGTCTGAGCGAACCGTGTGCCAATTCAACCGGAACACCTATAGCCAAAAGCACGTGCGAAGGTTCAAGTGAGCTTGACGAGCAAGCTGAGCCTGTCGATGCACATATGCCTGCCATATCGAGTAGCAAGAGCAGACTCTCGCCTTCGATAAATTCAAACGACACATTGACATTTCCGGGAAGCCTTCCATCACGGGGTCCGTTGAGTCTCGTATGCGGAATGTTCGAAAGTATACCATCGATCAGACGGTCACGCATTTTCTGCACGCGCTCCATTTCGGGAAGTCCGTCAACAGCCATATCGAGAGCCTTTGAAAGTCCAACGATGTAAGGAACATTTTCTGTTCCGCCGCGCTTTCCGCGCTCCTGACCGCCACCATCGACCAGATTCCTTATTCTCGTCCCGGTCTTTATATACAGCGCACCGATACCCTTCGGAGTGTGTATCTTATGACCAGAAAGAGCAAGCATATCAACACCGAGCTCCGCTACATTGACCGGGATGTTTCCCACAGCCTGAACGGCATCAGTGAATACCAATGTCTTCGGATTCTTAGCCTTGACAGCCGCTGCGATCTCCTTTATAGGCTCGATAGTTCCGACCTCGTTGTTTGCGAACATACATTCTACAAGGACCGTATCGTCTCTCATAGCCGCCGCTACAGCCTCGGGGGAAACTCGTCCGTCAGAATCAACATCGAGATAGGTAACTTCAAAGCCTTCCTTTTCAAGCGATTCAAGCGAATGAAGCACCGCATGATGCTCTATTTTGGTGGAAATTATGTGCTTACCGCGGTTCACATTGGCATGAGCCGCGCCCTTTATAGCCCAGTTATCCGACTCAGATCCGCACGAAGTGAAGTATATCTCATTCGGCTTCGCTCCGAGCAGAGCTGCGATCTTCTCGCGTGCTGAGGTCAGCGCGGATTTTGCTTCTCTTCCCTTCTGATGAAGACTCGACGGATTTCCGTAGCCTTCGTTAAAGAAGGGCAGCATAGCTTCGAGTACCTCCGGAGCTGTCTTTGTTGTAGCCGCATTATCGGCATATACAAACCTGTCTTCCATATATTTAAACTCCTATTCTCAGGTTAAAATTTCTTGCATATCTATTGTATACCAAACCGGTGCTTTTTTCAATAGCATTTCGAAAATTTTCCTGTAAATTTTTTATAAACGACGATATTTTTCCGCTTCCTCACACGCCAAAGCATCACAGCGTTCGTTGTAAGGATGTCCGGCATGTCCCTTGACCCAGTTAAACGACACCTTGTGTATCTCCAAAAGTTCGAGAAGTCTTTCCCACAGATCGGGATTTAATGCAGGCGATTTGTCTGATTTCACCCATCCGCGTGATCTCCAGCCGTATACCCAACGTTTGGTTATAGAATCGATCATGTATTTTGAATCGGATGTCAAAATCACATCGCATGGCTCTTTTAATGCTCCGAGCGCATTTATCGCAGCGAGGAGCTCCATTCGATTGTTCGTAGTGACCGCTTCACCGCCCGACAATTCTTTTTCTACATTATTATATACTATTATCGCGCCCCACCCTCCCGGTCCGGGATTGTGCTTACACGCGCCATCGGTATATATATCAACATGCTTCATCATATTCTCCTTCCGTCTTCGTCATATCTGTCTAGGAATATCTCTGCTTTCCCTTCCTTCATAAGACGCACGAAATCAGTCTCGCTGCTTATCCGCTCAGGCAGATATACACCTGCAAGCTTCTCACGCCAACCGACATGATTGTCAGAACCGGCAGAGATCAAAAGGCCGTAATTTTTCGCATACCAAAATGCAGACGAATTTTCGAGATCGGGACGGCTTGAATTTATCGCTTCGACTCCATCGACATTGCGCGGTATAAGCCTTATTGATTCTATATATCCAGACTCACGGAAAGGATGTGCATGGATGACCATTCCGCCGCACGCTCTGACATGATCCATATATTCACGCGGCTTTTTTGAGAGCTGATCGGGATTTTCGAGCAACCATTCGCGTGAAAGCCCATATATCAAAAAATCGTTTCCGCCCCATGTATATTCCCATGCAAAAAACACATCGAGTCCGATCTTGTCTCCCTCGCTTTTGGCATCAAGATAACCGGCTTCAAAAAGCTCTACTTTCTTTTCCCATTCGAGATCATGCGGTACTGTTGTATTTCCGTTGAAAAAATGATCTGTTACGAAAAGTCCTGTATATCCAAGCTCCTTATAAAATCTTGCAAGCTCGGCACCGGATATTTTCGAGCATCTGCTGGTCTGAGAAGTATGTGAATGTGTTTCGTATTTATAAAGCAATCAAGCTCCTCCTTTTAATTTTTTCTACCATAATATTATATCATACTTTTGTCAAAAATTCAAATATTATACTTGAAAAAGCATATATAAATATTATATAATATTTATACATCCGCCAACCTTATAAAAATTTCCGACACTCTATATATGAAAGCGTTGAAAAGGCGTTTTCGGAAAGGAACGTTACTATGGAAAAATCGACTGCCGACCGCTTGATCTGCGAATATACCAAAAAAATATACGGTTTCGCGATCTCAAAGACCTCCTCTATCGAGCGCGCCGAGGAGTTGGCATCGCGGATAACTCTCGAAGTCTATGTTTCGCTCCTGCGACAGGATAATATTCAGGACATAGCAGCATATATCTGGCGAATAGCGATGAATGTACGTGCAAGATTTATTGATGAAAATTCAAAAGCATCGTATTTCGAAACAGACGAATTTGAAATGCCCGACACAGAAGATTTCATCGAAAAAATAATCGAAAGCGAAAGCTATGCAAAGCTCAGGATCGAGATCGCACATCTGTCAAAACTGCGCCGCAAAATACTTATCCTACACTATTACAAGAACATGAAGCTCTCAGACATTGCCGCCGAGCTGTCAATACCTCAGGGAACTGTAAAATGGCATCTTTCGGCAGCACGTGATGAGCTTCGGGAAGGATTTACAAAAATGAGAACTGTCGGAACACTTGGGATAGAACCCATAGAGCTTGTAAACTTAGGACATGACGGACGACCCGGAAAATTCGGAGCGACAGAATATTTTCTGAAAAATCGCTTGACACAAAACATCGTATGGGCAGCATACAAAAAGCCACACACTATAAATGAGATAGCCGATGAGCTTGGCGTGAATCCTATATTTCTGGAAGACGAGATACAGACTCTGAACGAATACGGCTTTCTCGACCGCATTGGAGAACGCTATCTGTCAAACATACTAATAGATGATCCTACCCCGGAATCCGACATCAAGATCACCGAGCTTTACAAGAAATATGCAAAGGAACTATCCGCGCTTTATGCTCCGAGAGTTATAGAAACTCTCGAAAAGCTCGACCGATCGAAAATGTATATTCCGGATAACGATCAAAATCTTCTGAACTGGGTCGGTATAGCCGCCGCACTTAAAAATAAATTAAATGCCTCATTTGACAATGCAGCCTATCAAAAATATATGATCCCTCGCAAAGACAGCGGATGCTACATAGCATTTGCTACAGTTTTCAAGCAATACGATCTGCCATTCGATATGCGCCTGTATTCTTCATGCGGACCGATGATACGCGGTTCTGTAAAATACCCGGTATACTCATGGCAGCTCACGACCTGCTATGACAAGCGAGAACTGAATTGGCAGGCAAATAAATTCGAGGATTACGAATATCTATATGAGTTCTATACCAAAAAAATCGGAAAAGAGCCCGAAAACATCGAAAAATACCGCCGCATCCGCGACAAAGGCTACATCACCGAAAACGATGAGGTAAATGTCATCTGCATAAAAAATGATGTCGATCAATATTATAAGACAGATTTTTACAGATTGCTGCCCGACCCCAATGAAACCGAAAAAGCTCTCATGCACGAGCTGTCCGAAAAAATATGCAGCATATGCCTCGATAAATATCCGGAGCATATGCGTCCGGTCGCAAAGCTATACAACAGCTCTCCGTCTATCGCGATGTACGTGATCGAGGAGCTTGTAGAAAAAAATATACTAATCAAGCCCTCAGAGCTTCGCGCTCCGGGACTGTGTACACTGGTCTTCGCCGATAAACTGCCTGAATAAAGTCGAAAGGAGTTGCCGCTTTTGCGGCAGCTCCTTATTTGTGCTCAATATTAATACCGAACGACCGTTCCGGAGCGACTTCACTTTTGGATGGAAAGCTTCTCGCCGCTATTGACATATCGAGCGCACGATCTATAGCTATACAGCGATCCGCCGCACTCGAACTTCCTGCCAGCATCGCACAGAAGCCTGCAATGGCAGATGACCTTGAAAATTCCGCCCCCTTTATCATTCCATCGAGCATAAAGCCTTCTGGATGATATGAGGTTATTTTGGAAAATATTCCTGAATTGTCGGTCAAAACGACTTTACCGCGTCCGGTCTCGATAACACCCCACTCGCCGATAAGTCTCATTCCCGAAGAAACTCCAACACTTGCATTCAGCGCACGGCATACCGCACCACTTGCAAATTCAAGCTCTTCGATGCCTATCGAAACATTTCGGGATAATATTTTCGAGCTTTTGACCCTTTCGGGATGAAGAGCTGTTGCCTTTAAGACCTGACCAATACTCCCCGCGCTCTGAAGATTTATCGGAATATCCGGAATATCCTCAACAAGCTCATTGCCCTCGGCATAGAGAAGTTTTCCGATGTCACCGCGCCGATAAAGCTTTTCAGCCAACAGTGTCTCACGTCTGTGGCATTGGTAGGAAGCCAGAACATATCTTCTGCCGCTGTCGCGAACTGCACGTTCTATCCTGTCAAGCTCATCAATATTCATCGCCATAGGCGGTTCACAGAGCACATCGAGCCGATTTCTCAATGCCTTTACCACATATCCGACACGATCCGCACCGGATGATATGGCAACGGCTTTTATTCCGCACTTCACAAATTTTCTGTAATCGCGGAAAACATACACATTTTTCTGCAAGAATATCGGCTCGTATTTTTCAATAAGACTTCCATTCGGATCAAATACCGCAGCAGCCGTACCGTAATTTCCGGCAAGATGACCATCTATTATGTCAAGCGCAAATCTCGCGCCAACTATTCCCAAGGGTATCCGATTCATTTTTAAAATCTAACAGCTCGTATCAGTTGAAATATGCTACACCGGACTCAAAGAGATGCTGATCCTTATCGCCTTCAATGTTTATAGCGACATTGCGTCCGATTCTCTCGCTGTGTCCCATCTTACCGAGGATCCTGCCGTCCGGGCTGAGTATTCCCTCGATAGCGCAGACAGAGCCATTCGGATTGAATCTTATATCCATAGTCGGATCTCCGGCAAGATCGACATACTGAGTAGCTATCTGACCGTTTGCTGCAAGCTTCTTCACAACATCTTCGGAAGCATAGAAGCGTCCCTCTCCGTGCGAGATCGGTATCGAGTGAATATCACCGACATTAACTCTGGTAAGCCAAGGCGACTTGACAGAGGCGATTCTTGTCTGTACCATCATAGACTGGTGACGACCTATCGTGTTGAAGGTGAGCGTAGGACAATTCTGATCCATCTCATCCATTATTCTTCCGAAAGGCAACAGACCCGACTTAACAAGTGCCTGGAAGCCGTTGCATATACCGAGTGCAAGACCATCGCGCTTTTCAAGAAGCTCTGTAACAGCCTCCTTGACCTTCGGGTTTCTGAGTACAGCGGTTATGAATTTTCCCGAACCGTCCGGCTCGTCGCCACCTGAGAATCCGCCGGGGATCATCATGATCTGGGCATTTCCGAGCAGCTTGACAAATTCATCGACCGCATCCTCAAGAGCCTGCGCGCTGAGATTTCTGAGAACGAATATGTCTGCGACAGCTCCTGCCTTTTCAAAGCGTCTCATCGTATCATATTCACAGTTCGTGCCGGGGAATACCGGAATAACAACATGAGGCTTTGCGACCTTGATCGACGGAGCGTGCGATGTGCGGATAGTGCAGCCGAACGGCTCTACCTTTTCATCGCCGAAATTCGGAACGGTTGTCGGGAATACCTTTTCAAGTGTGTTCTCCCATTCATTCTGCAAAGAAACAATATCAAATTCAGCATCTCCGATAGATACCTTGCCATCAGCTGTGGTAACACCAAGAAGTGTGCCTACCGCTTCTTCGGTCTCAACTATGAATGCACCATACTTAAGAGTAAAGAGCGTCTTCTTGTCTATCTCACCCTTGAAGCCTATGCGATTGCCCATGCTCATCTTCACGATTCCTTCAGCGACACCGCCGAGGTCAACGGTATATACCGCCTTAGCCTTTCCGGAATGTATAAGCTCATGTACAGTCTCAAATACATTCTTTAGGCTGTCATAATTCGGAAGATTGTCAGCATCATATTCGGGAGCGATCAGGCATACCTTGTCGCCTGCTCTCTTAAATTCGGGAGTGACGATGTTCTTTGCATCCTCTGCCGCAATAGCGAAGGATACGAGTGTCGGAGGAACATCGATCTTTTCGAAGCTTCCCGACATCGAGTCCTTGCCGCCTATAGCCGCAAGTCCAAGCTCGCACTGTGCCTTGAGCGCACCGAGAAGTGCCGACATAGGCTTGCCCCAACGCTTCGGATCGTTTCTGGTCTTTTCGAAATATTCCTGGAAGGTCAAATATGCGTTTTTATAATCTACACCTGCTGCAACAAGCTTTGCGACCGACTCGACAACTGCATAAACAGCTCCGTGATACGGGCTCTTAGCCGAAAGGAAAGGATCAAAGCCGTATGCCATTACAGAGGATGTATCGGTCTCACCCTTAAGTACCGGTATCTTTGCTGCCATATACTGCGGCTGGGTTATCTGATACTTACCACCGTAAGGCATTACAACAGTTCCTGCGCCTATCGAGCTGTCGAATTTTTCAACAAGTCCGCGCTGAGAGCATATGTTGAGGTCGCCGATTATCTTTCCCACAGCGTTGTGGACTGTTTCATCGCACACATCAGCATAGAATCCATCGAGTATTCCATCGGTCTCTACTCTCTCAGCCTCAATAGCGGTATGCTTTTCAGCACCATTGGAGTTGAGGAATTCACGGGAAAGATCTACTATAAACTTACCGTTCCAGTTCATCTTGAGTCTGGGCTCTTCGGTAACAGAGGCAACGATAGTAGCTTCGAGGTTTTCGTAAGCCGCATATGCGCAGAACTTCTCTACGTTTTCCTTAGCGACTACGACTGCCATTCTCTCCTGAGATTCGGAAATAGCAAGCTCCGTGCCGTCAAGTCCTTCATATTTTTTCGGTACTTTTGAAAGATCGATAGAAAGTCCGTCCGCAAGTTCGCCGATAGCGACCGAAACACCGCCGGCACCGAAGTCATTGCAGCGTTTTATGAGACGTGTGACTTCGCTGTTTCTGAAAAGTCTCTGTATCTTGCGCTCTTCGGGAGGATTACCCTTCTGTACCTCAGCACCGCACGAGGTGAGTGATTCGGTAGTATGTGCCTTGGAAGAGCCTGTAGCACCGCCGCAGCCATCGCGTCCGGTGCGTCCGCCGAGCAGAATGACCATATCGCCGGGAATCGGACATTCTCTTACGACATTTTCAGCCGGAGCAGCACCAACGACCGCACCGATCTCAAGATGCTTTGCTACATAATCGGGATGATATATCTCATATACCGCACCTGTTGCAAGTCCTATCTGGTTTCCGTAGGACGAATATCCGGCAGATGCACCGTGTGTTATTTTAGACTGAGGGAGCTTTCCGGGAATTGTTTCCGAAACGGGAGTTCTGGGGTCTGCGCATCCGGTGACTCTCATAGCCTGATATACATATGCGCGTCCGGACAGTGGGTCACGTATAGCACCGCCAAGGCAGGTAGCCGCACCGCCGAAGGGTTCGATCTCCGTAGGATGGTTGTGTGTCTCGTTCTTGAACATGAGAAGCCAATCCTGTATCTCTCCGTCAACATCGACCTTTATCTTTACCGAGCAGGCATTTATCTCCTCGGATTCATCGAGATTCTTGAGCACACCGGTCTTCTTGAGATATTTCGCAGCGATAGTGCCCATATCCATCAGAGTTATATTCTTTTTGCGCTCACCGTATACGAATTTGCGCTTTTCGAGATAATCCTCATAAGTATCCTTAATGAAATCGTTTCCGAACTTGACTTCATCTATAGCAGTAAGGAATGTGGTATGACGGCAGTGGTCAGACCAATATGAGTCTATAAGACGCACTTCGGAGATCGTCGGATCACGCTTTTCTTCATTTTTGAAGTAGCTCTGGCAGAATACTGCATCATCATAATCCATAGCCAGTGCATACTTATCGAGAAATTCGCGAAGCTCACTCTCACCGTAAGAAATGAATCCGTCTATAGTATCGACTGTTGTCGGTATATCAAACTTTTCGACAAGCGTCTCAAAACGATCCAATGTCGCTTCGCGACTCTCGACAGGGTTTATGACATATTTCTTTATTCTGTCGATCTCATCGTTCGTGAGCTTTCCGGAAAGAACATATATTCTTGCAGTTCTTACAGTAGGTCTGTCCTCATAGGTCAGAAGCTGTATACACTGTGCGCAGGAATCTGCACGCTGATCGAACTGTCCCGGAAGATATTCCACAGCGAAAACATTGTCATCCGCATCTGCGAGAAATTCATCATACACAACATCGCTCTGAGGCTCCGAGAATATAGTATTCTTCGCCTTTTTAAACACATCAGAGGAAATGCCCTCAACATCGTATCTGTTGAGAAGTCTCAGCCCGCTGAGTGAGTCGATCTGCAGATTTTCGCGTATATCTGCGAAAAGAGACCTCGCCTCGACAGCATGTGCCTCCTGCTTTTCAACATAAATTCTATATACCATGATTATGACCATGACGTTTTGCCCGTGTCATTTATCGCACAGACAAACGTTTCCTTTCTGCTCCTTCTCGGAGCTTGATTTGCATCGGCAAGATTTCGGTCGTAAGACCTTCTTGACTGTTATAAGCTGCAAAGGGCAGTCCGAAAATAATTCTCCGAACACTCCCTTATTAAATTCAAGATGATTTCGTTTTTGCAAATAAATATTTTCAGATTATAAATCCGGTGAAAACATTTCCGTCAAAGCCGTTAAGCTTGACCGCCTTCAATTCTCCGTGCAGGTTAGCATTCGTGATAACGCTGACCTCCAAAAATTCCTCGGTGTGTCCGACTGCCTTACCGTCCTCACAGCTCTCAAACAGCACATCCTTCTGCTGACCGATATACTGCTCAGCCATACTGAAAACTATCTCATGCCCGATCTTTTCGAGACGTTCGACTCGCCCAGCCTTGACATTTTCTGGTATCTGATCCTCCATCTCTGCTGCAGGAGTTCCCGAACGCTTGGAATACGGAAATACATGCAGATGTAAGAATTTTGCTTTTTTTACAAATTCGACCGTTTCTTCGAAAAGCTCATCTGTCTCACCCGGAAATCCGACTATCATATCCGCGCTGAACGTAGCTCCCGGAATTTTTTCTCTTACATACTCAATATTTTTCAGAACCATATCGGCATTGTATTTACGTTTCATAGCCGCAAGCACCGTCGATGAGCCGGACTGAACCGATATGTGGAAATGCGGACAGCAATGTTCAAGAGTAGCTATCTTATCGACAAATTCCGGCTTTAATACAGTCGGATCGAGCGAACCCATGCGAATACGCTTCACCGAGCAGGTGTCGTTCACCTCTTCAAGCAGATCGATCAGCTTATAGCCGTTGTCAAAATCCTTTCCGTATGAAGCGGTCTCTATTCCAGTCAGAACTATCTCATGAAATCCGCGTGCCGCAAGTCCTTCGACCTCATCTATCACCGATTGAGGATCCTTGGATCTGACCGAGCCACGTGCCAGAGGAACAGTACAATAGGTACAGCGATTATCACATCCGTCTTCGATCTTGACATATGCACGGGAACGCTCGAAATTGTTTATACACATTTTTTCGAGCGGAGCAGTCTCTATATCATCCACCTTAATGTCAGCCGAACGGTTCTTTTCACCCGAAGCGACAAGTCCGAGCGCAGCATCCACAAGGCGGAGCTTGTTGCTGTTTCCGCAAATAAAATCAACACCGTCTATTCCGGCGGTCTTGCCCGGATTCAACTGCGCATAGCATCCGGTTACTAAGATATATGCTCTCGGGTTATGCCTTGCGGCACGTCTTATCATCTGGCGAGTTTTTCTGTCGGCTTCGCCGGTAACTGTGCAGGTGTTTATAACATATATACCGCATCTCTCCGAGAAACGTCCGACTATGAAGCCGTTCTTCTCAAATTCTTCTGCGATAGCTTCACTTTCATACTGATTCACTTTACAGCCGAGCGTCATTATGCCCACTCGTCTGGAAATATCTGGTTTTTCTACTTTCATGACCAAAACTTTTGCGTGCGATACGTCAAAAGCATCCTTTCTCCAATTTTAGATCTTTATTGCAAATATTTTTTTGCAATACTTGATCGGTCAGGTTATATGCCCCTTAAAGAATATAATACTCCTATAATATTTTAGCATTTTTTTTTCATTCTGTAAATATCAAAATACACCGAATTTTGTGTGAAAAAATCAAAAAATAATGACAGATTTGAACAAAATAAACAAAATGACCGTTTTTTTAGGTTAAAATGACCGAAAAAGTCAAAATAAAAGAGCAGTCAGGCGATATGCAGACTGCTCAAAAAATGTTAATTTTTATTGAATAGCTCAACTAATTCTTCATAAAGCCCATCTATATAAGTGAGTTCGCCCGGAGCTGTGCGCTTTCTTTCTTCGGGAAAATCTACTATCGGCTGTTTTGCGCATTCTGCAATACAGCGTACCTGCGCCGATGCGGTCTCGATTCCGCACGGAATAAATGCTTTATCGGAAACAACATTTTCCACAGCATATTCCAGCTTTTTCATATCATCAGCAAAAGGATCTCCGTAATCCTTCACGGTTCCGTCTGCCAATCTGCCGATTATGTGCTTTATCTCCGCCCCCTCTTCATAAGTGATCACACCCTTTTCGAAACGGTATTCGAACAGCGGATTCTGAGTTTTTTCGGTAGAATGCGAAGCTATGTAAAGTGAATTTGCGCCGGAGGAAAATTCACATCTTATTACCGCCGTGTCAAAATTCTCGATCGGATTTGCACGATACAGTTCAGCCGTTGTTTTTATCGGAGTCTCGGCAGAGTCAAGACTGTCGCCGAGCGTAAAGAATATATTGTGAAGATAATGCGCCGCCGCATTATTCGCAACGCTGTCGAGTATCAAAGTGCCGTCAGAGGATCTTATCCTGCCAGCCCAACCAGTTCCGCGATTAAAATATGCCTTGTTCCTCGGCCAAAGCACGAGAGTCTTCAAAAATTCCGGCTTTCCGTAAAGACCTGCAAGTATATCGTGCTTCATATTCAATACAGCATCGCTGTATGACCACTGATAGCCCACCATCACAAATTTTCCGTACTTTTCACGCGCCGCTGTCAATTTTTCAAGGTCGGTAACATCACCTGTCAACGGCTTTTCGCAAATAACATTGCTGCCGTTTTCGAGTGCAGTCAAGATCATTCGAGTGTGAAAGCCTATCGGAGTCGATATGCAGGCAAGCTCGGCTCTGTTTTCCTTATAGAAATCTTCAAGTGATGGATATATTTTCCAACCTCGAGAATTTATCTCATCCATATGCTTTGGTGACGGAAACGGATCGACAAGTCCAACGACCTCAACCCTGTCCTCATCACTCAGCTCGAAGAGACGATTTAAATAAAGCTCACCGTATCCGCCGATCCCGGCTAAAACTACCTTGGGTGTTTTCATAAATATATTCTTCCTTTCGTATTTGCTGAAAGCTTTTTCATTAAAATAAAGATCAGGCAGGAAGCTCAGCCTCCTGCCTTTAATTATAATGCTTTTAAGCTTTAAAGTCAACCTTTTGGGAGCAATGTGGTCGTTTTTTCAACGGTTTGCCCTAATTTGGTCGTTTTTCTTATCAGCCGTTCGCGATCATCGTATTGACAAGCTCACGCATAGCTATGCTGTGACCCTCTGTACGCGCATAGTGTCTGAAGGTAAGTCCTTCGTTTCCAAAATCAAGGAGCTTTATTACCATATCGCGTCCGATCTTTTCGCCGAGAAGTTCGAGCGCACGCATATCCTGAAGTGCTTCGTAGAAGAGCAGCGAATGGAGCGAATAAACAGCCTTGCCGTCAGTTCCCGGGAATACCGAGAAGGTATCGCCTGCCGGTACCCAGTTGTCACCGCACTCATCGAGATAGGGATTTACCATCGCGAGAGAACCGCAGGTATACCAGAAGTTGAAGCCCCACTGCAAAAATCCCTTTATATCGAACTTATACAGCTGCTCACCGAGTATTCTCGTTCTCTGACCGGGCATAGCCAAAAATCTGTTTGAGACTTCATGTGCCTGTCCGCAGCAGTAATATGTCCAAAGATCGGGAACATTATGCTCAAGGAACGCATCTATATGAGAGGATGACGGAATGGGCGTTTCCACCGCTCCGGTCTCGTAAAACTCATAATTCGAAAGCGCATCCATAATATGGTAGCCTTCGAGAATATCGGCAACGATATTCTTAGCGGTCGTATAGCTTTCAAGCTGTTCGTTGTTGGGCTCATCGGAAATATGGAAATAGCATTTCTTGTCTACTCCGAGCTTTTTGAGTTCATCGAGCAGCGAGCTCGTAAATGCACGTATGAATGTCCTGTATTCACCGCCTGCAGCATCTGTGTCCCAACCGAATATCTGCTTCAGCTCACCGTTTACAAGTCCCACTACCTTCGGCGCATGGATAGCTCCCCACTGAGAGAAGAGATGAGAGATCTCGAAATATTTCATGCCCTTTTCGAGTGCTGTCGAAATATAACGCTCCAATTTGTTATATCCGAACTCATAGCCGTCATCGGTTACGACAACATCGACCAGCTGTACTGTCGGACGCTGATGTCCTACAGCAGTATCGAGCGGAGGAGTGAGCACAGGAGTGAGTATCATATTCACACCGCATCTGACAGCCGCCTCCATATAGTTTCCGATAAGCTCCCAATGGCGTTCTGAGAATACCTCACAGCCGTAGTAGGAAGCTATGCAGTCGTTATGGAACCACTGAGTATGTATAAGAGTCTGTTCTGGAAGCATTGCATCTATAACCTTCACAGAAATCGTCTCGGAGAACAGCTCACCATTCGCTCTGAGTCCGACATTGATCTCATAATCCCCTGCCTCTATTCCGTTCTCATTCTCTATTGTAAACATTACAGAATGAAGCTCGGCGACCGAGATTATCGAATCACCGTTCTTTACCGGAGTGAGTATGTCTGGATAAAGTGATGACGGCGAGGAAAGATAATCGCTGTCGGCATTTCCGGGGCGAGTGACCGGAACACAGTCTACTCTGAAGGCTTTTATCGGAAGCTTCGAGTCGATCTCAAGAAAAGCCGATACTCTCGCACCGTCCGAGCGGTATGCGAGCTGGAACGAAAGACGTTCGTTTTTGAGCATAGAGATCTGCGACAGAGCGCATTTTGCGTTTATATCATCTGCCGGGAGACACTTATTCGTAGACGATATTATTTTTGTTGTTATAAGTGACATTTCATATATTCCTTTCAGAAATCAAAATATATAAGATAATTATACATTAATAAAAAGCAAAAATCAATGGACAAAATTCGCGATATGGTGGACAAAATACCGAAAAGCGGGCAGTAGAACGACTGCCCGCAAAAATTATTTTCTTCTGAGTCTCGGAAGTCCGCTGGTAAATAGTGTGAGCAGCGGAAATATTTCAAGTCTGCCTGCCAGCATATTGAATGAGAGCAGCCATTTTGAAAAATCGCTGAACCACGCAAAATTACCCGAAGGTCCGACTCTTTCAAGTCCCGGTCCGACATTGTTCAGACAAGTCGTAACAGTAGTGAAGCCGGTCACGAGATCGCACTCCTCGACTGCTTCGATGAGGAAAAATGTGACAACAAAGAACATCGCAAATACCGTGACATATGAGCTTGCCGAACGCAGAACCTCAGGCTCTACCGGCTTTTTGTCGCATCTGACCTGCAAAACAGCACGCGGATGGAGCATATATTTTATCTCTCTGAGCCCTGATTTTATTATCAGTATAAGTCTACTGACCTTAAGACCTCCGCAGGTCGAGCCGGCACATGAGCCGCAGAACATCAAAAGTATCAGAACTATCTTAGATAGCGGCTGCCATTCATTAAAATCACAGGTGGCAAATCCTGTCGTTGATATTATACTCGAAACCTGGAAAAATGCGTAGCGTATCGATTCCCCGACACCGTTGAACATTCCGCTTATGTCATACGCGACTATAGCAGTCGAGCCAGCGACTATTCCGAGATACCACCAAAGCTCCTCACTCTTAAGCGCATCTGATATTTTTCCTATCAGAGCAAGATAATAGAGGTTGAAGTTTATACCGAAAAGCACCATGAATATTCCTATTACCCAGTCGATATATGCGCTGTCATAGTGTGCTATCGAATCGTTCCAAATTCCAAAGCCGCCTGTTCCGGCAGTGCCGAAAGCATTCAAAAGACTGTCATAGAACGGCATTTTTCCTGCCATCAACAATATGACCTGCAATATCGTCATGCCAATGTATATTCCATAGGTTATTCTCGCAGTACGGCTTATCTTCGAGACGAGCTTTCCAACCTTAGGTCCCGGGACTTCTGCGCGCATAACGTGCATAAGCCTTGCCGAACGTGTATCCGCCTGAGGAAGTATTGCAAGAACGAACACAAGAACTCCCATTCCGCCTATCCAATGCGTAAAGCTGCGCCAGAAAAGCATTCCTCTTGAAAGCCCCTCGACATTCGTCAGTATAGTAGCTCCGGTCGTGGTAAATCCCGACACCGTTTCGAAAAATGCGTCGGTAAATGAAGGTATCTCACCAGATATTACAAACGGAAGTGCGCCGATGACCGACAGGATTATCCAAGAAAGTCCGACCGTGACGAAACCCTCTCTCGCATATATAGAGGTGTCCGAGGGCTTTTTTATCGTTATGATCGAACCGAAAAGTATCGCCGACAATGCAGGTATCATAAACGCCCAAAGCGTATCCTCGCCGTATATCAATGCGCAGACCAATGCAGGGAGCATAAGCACGCCCTCTACACGAAGTATCTGACCGGTGATATAGGCTATCATTTTATAATTCATGGCTCACTCCAGTATATCGGCAAGGTCTTCAAGTGCATCATCACTGCTCTTTGTGACAACTATCACGCTGTCCCCTGCTTCGATGGTATCAGCACCGTGCGGATATATCAATTTATTCTGACGGATTATGCAGGCAAGCAGCAGATTTTTTTTGAGCTTCATATCTTTTATCGGCACACCGAGAGAGGCGAAATTCTCCGAGGCGATAAATTCGAGCGCTTCAGCCTTTCCGTCAACTATCTTATAGAGTGTCTGGACAGAGCTTCCGTCAGTATTTCCGAGACCGCGCAGATAGCGGAGTATATTGTTCGCCGAAATATTTTTGGGTGAAACTATGCAGTCAAGACCGATAGATGAAAGCATCTTCATAGCATTCAGATGATTGATCTTGGTTATCACCTTTTCGACCCTTCGAGTCATGGAAAAGAGTGAAATGATTATATTTTCCTCATCAATACCTGTAAGCGACACGGAGGCATCGACATCATCTATACCTTCCTCTACCAAAATATCTCCGTCCGTGCCATCGCCGTTTATTATCATTACATTTTCAAGCTGTTCTGAAAGCTGCTCGGCGCGTTCACGGTCGGATTCGACTATCTTCACCTTTATTCCGACATCAGCCAGCATCCTTGCAAGGAAAAACGCGATCTTTCCGCCGCCGATTATCATGACGTTCTTTATCGGCTTAGACTCTATGCCAAGTCCTCTCCAAAATCTCACAAGCTCGGTATGCGAGGCAGTTATATGTATCATATCGCCTGCTTCAAGCACAAAATCTCCCGAAGGGATCGTCACATCGTCTCCGCGCCTTACCGCACATACAAGTATATTCACCTTATAGGCTGCCGAAAGCTCAGATATCCTTTTTCCGCAAAGCGGATGACCTTCATCTATGCTCATTTCGGCAAGATCAACTCTTCCCTTCGCAAATGTGTCGATCTTTATCGCGGCGGGGAACTGTATTATTCTAAGTATCTCGGCTGCCGCATCGTATTCGGGATTTACCGCCATGGAAAGTCCGAATTCTCCGCGCATAAAGGTCATCTGCTCAGAATAATCAGGGTTTCTGACTCGCGCTATAGCATGACGCGCTCCGAGCTTCTTTGCGACCATGCAGCATATGATATTCAGCTCGTCAGATGCGGTGACGGCTATTATCAGATCTGCGCCGACCGCTCCTGCCTCAACAAGGACATTGTTGCCTGCACAGTTTCCGACAACTCCCATAACATCGTATTCGTTTATCGTGTCGTTTATTATTTCGGGGTCGATGTCTATAACGACCACATCATGCCCCTCCTTTGAAATATATGATGTGAGCAGCTCGCCCACCTTGCCGCATCCGGCTATTATTATGTGCATATATTACTCCTGATATGAAAATTTAAAGCTCTATAAAAATATCAGACCTGCCGAATGACCCGACTTCAATGCCATTTTATCGACATATCCGAAGGATAATCCAACAAGTCTATTATATCACCTTAACGAAGAAAATTCAAGATACAAACAAAATTTTACAATATTTATACAATTCACTTGAGCTGCTGGAGCATATAAAGCGAATGATAGCGTCCCTTGAGCTTCAAAAGCTCCTCGTGACTACCCTCCTCCTTTATCTCGCCGTGCGAAAGGAATATTATCTTGTCGGCATTGCGTATCGTGGATAGTCTGTGAGCTACTATCAGCATAGTTCCGTTTTTCATCAGCTTTTCAAGCGAATCCTGAATGAGTATCTCGGTCTCGGTATCTATATTAGCCGTAGCCTCATCGAGTATCATAACATCGGGACGGTGTATAAGAGTTCTCGCAAAGGACAAAAGCTGTCTTTGTCCGGCAGAGAAATTCGCACCGCGCTCCATGACCTCCTCATCGAGTCCCTTTGAAAGCCGTCCGATAAATTTGTCGGCATTGACATATCGACAAACCTCCATGACCTCGCTGTCGCTCACGTCATCCTTGCGCAAAAGAATATTCTGGCGTATCGTATCCGAAAACAGGAAAACATCCTGGAGCATCTGACCGAAATGCCGTCTGAGGGACGATATTTTTATCTTTTTGATGTCTATGCCGTCGATGAGTATCTGTCCCTTTTGAATATCGTAATTTCGGCATATTAGCGAAAGTATAGTGGTTTTTCCCGAACCGGTAGAGCCAACGAATGCGACTGTTTGATTCGGTTCTACTTTGAAGCTGACTCCCTTGAGCACCCATTCGTCCTCGGTATATCTGAACCATACATCCTTAAATTCTATTCTGCCCTCGATATGATCAAGTTCAACAGCATCTGGCTCATCAACTACATCCGGCTCTATGTCGAATACAGTAAATATCTTTTCAGCCGAAGCGAATGCCGACTGGAGCATATTGAACTGTTCGGCAAGGCTCTGTATCGGGTTGAAGAACTTCGAAATGTACATATAAAACGATACCAGTACACCGGAATCTATGACCTGTCCGGCAAAGCTCAGATCTTTTATATAGCCTCTGCCCGACAGATATAAAAGGCATAATATCGAGCTTACATAAAGAGTATAGACGAGCGGTCTGAAAAGTCCGAATACAAGTATCTGCTCACGCTTTGCGTTTCCGAGCTTAGAGTTCTTTTTAAAGAACTCATTATATTTGCGGTCCTCGCGGTTGAATATCTGTATGACCTTCATTCCCGAAAGATTTTCCGAAAGGAAAGTATTTATATCGGTGGTCGAATCCTTGACCTTGCGGTATACCTTACGCGAGAATTTTCTAAATATCACGGTAAACAACACGATGAACGGCACAAAGCAAAGCACCATAAGTGTAAGCTGATAGTTTAAGCAGAGCATCGCCGCCAAAACACCGACTATGACAAATACATTCTTAACAAGATTAACAAGGATATTCGTAAACAAAAATGCCAGCGAATATGTGTCGTTCGTGACACGGGTGACTAATTTTCCGACCGGAGTCGCATTGAGCTGCGCGTGCGACAGCGATTCGATATGACTGAAAAGATCTTGTCTGATGTCCGAGATTATCCTCTGACCGGTCTTTTGTAAAAATATCGCCTGAACATATGTACATATCATCGAAATGATAAGTATAGACGCATAGACTCCGACCATCGCAAAAAGACGTGACATCGGGAAGTCTTCCTTTATCATATTCTCTATGCGTCCGATTATCATAGGCGATATTACATCGTATGCGACCGATACGAGCATGATGAGGATTATCAAAACAAAGCTGCCTGCATACGGCTTTGCATATTTTAAAAGTCTTTTGGCAAGCTCTGAATCCTTCATATGCCTGTCAAAGCCGATAGCCTCCTTCTTATCCTTTATCGACAGATAGGCTATAAGAACGACTATAGAAATGATCCCTATAAATCCGCCGACTATAAGGAGCGGGTAAAATTCTCTCATTCGTCTGCCTCCTTCTTGAGTTCCTGAAGCTTGACCATATCGGCATACGCTTTGCAATTTGCGACAAGCTCGGCATGAGTTCCGACTGCGGTTATCTTTCCGTCGTTTATGTATATGATCTTGTCCATCTGCTCGACAGTGGTGACACGGTGGGCTATGAGTATGGTAGTCTTGCCCTTTCGAGTATTTCTCAGATTTTCAAGTATAACCTTCTCGGTCTTGACATCGACCGCAGAGACTGAATCGTCAAGTATGAGTATCGAAGCATCCTTCATCAGCGCACGTGCTATCGAGATCCTCTGCTTCTGACCGCCCGAGACCGTAACTCCGCGCTCACCCAAAACAGTATCGTACTTATGCGAAAAATCGATTATATTGTCGTGTACGTCCGAAAGCTTCGCGGCATTCTCTATAAGCTCCGCAGAATCGGTATCGGAAGCAAATGCGATATTGTTAGCTATGGTATCGGAGAAAAGGAAATTGTCCTGTGGGACATATGCGGCATATTTTCTGACAGTTTCTATCGGTATCCTGTTTATATCTTTGCCGTCTATAAATACCGTACCGTCCGGAACATTGTATGTTCTGAGCAAGAGATCCACAAGCGTTGTCTTTCCCGATCCGGTTCCGCCTATTATACCGACATTCTCTCCGGCATTTATTTTAAAGGATATATCGTTCAAAACATCATATTCTCCGCCGGGATAACGGAATGTCAAATCCTTAAACTCTATATCTCCGTTTATTCTATCGACATCTTCAACATTCTTATCGGAAACATCCGGCGATTCATCAAGGAGCTTTGAGATACGTTCGAGTGAAGCCTTTCCGCGTGAACGCATTTCAATGAGTTCGGATATAGCCATGACAGGCCATACTATCGCATTAAAATAACCGATAAACTCAACCAACTGTCCGGCATTGAAAACGCCCTCATGAACGAGCCATCCGCCATAGCCAAGTATGACGCATATTACGGATTCGACAAACAATGTCGTGATTATTCTGAGCAGCGTCGAGGCTCTGACATATTCAACGTTCGCGTCCTCATTCTGCTTGTTGAGCTTCTTGAATGCCAAAAGTTCTGTATATTCCTTGACGAATGCCTTGACAACGGCGATACCCGAAAAATTCTCCTGAGCGAAGTCGGACAATTTCGCCGTGACCTCCTGACGATGATCCCATTTCTTTGTCATGTATTTTCCGACTATTACACCGGATGAAAGCATGAGAACCATCGGAAGCATTGAAAACAATGTGAGCAAAAGATTCATTCTCGCCATTTTTACAAATGCCAATACACCGAGAAACAGCGCATCGAAGAACATCATCACTCCAGAGCCAAAGCAGTCCTGAACGGTCTCAAGATCGTTCGTAAAAAGGCTCATAAGCTCTCCGACCTTATTCTCCTGATAAAATCTCTGAGAAAGCGTCTCGCAGTGAGCGAACATCCGCGCACGCAGATCGGTCTCGACCTTTGTTGCCGAGCCGAAAAAGCATACTCTCCATGTGAAACGGCAGATCATCATAGCCAAGATCACGAATATCATCGGAAGACATACATTGTCAAGCAGATATTCCATATCGAATATGACCTGTGCGCCGTCTTTTTCGACAACACCGTAGTTAAGACCGTTTACAACTGTCCTGTACAGCGCGGGTATAACGAGCTGCAATGAATCGACAAGTATCAACGACAAAAGTCCGATCACAAGAACCGGTGCGTGTTTTTTATAATAGGAATTTAAATATTTTCCGAAAAGCATTCCTTCATCTCCTTAAAATATGATCTAAAAAGCGCAGTCCTTTTATTATATCACAGTTAGCGCGAAAAATCAATAGTTATTGAAGAAAAAGTTGATTTATACAGTAAATAGTTTACCTGTTGCGCATTTGTAAACTAATTTAAAAAAATCATTTAAACCTCTTGCAATTGTAAAAAAACTGTAGTATAATATCTAAACGTAATAAAGAAAGGAAGTTGATAAAATGTTAAAAAAACTCGCCGCCTGCGTCAGGGAGTATAAAGCTCCGGCGATTCTGACGCTCATATTCATTGTCGGCGAAGCGGTGATCGAGACCTTTATTCCGTTTATCACGGCTGATATGGTAAACGAGATAAAGTACGGTGCTGAAATGTCCGAAATAATCGGAATCGGCATAAAGCTGATCATCATGGCATGTCTGTCGCTCTGCTGCGGAGGACTTGCCGCTTTTACTTGTTCGAAGGCATCAGCAGGATTTGCAAAAAACCTTCGTCACGATATGTTCGAACGCATACAGGACTATTCGTTCGGAAATATTGATAAGTTTTCGTCTTCATCTCTGGTCACTCGTATGACGACCGACGTTTCAAACGTCCAGATGTCATTCATGATGATAATAAGAACAGCTATACGCAGTCCGCTCATGTTCATCTTCTCGATAATAATGGCGTATTATATGGGCGGTGCGCTCGCAACATCTTTCGTTGTAGTCGTTCCGATACTTATTTTCGGACTTTTGTTCGTAGCTAAAAAGGCTATGCCGGCATTTAGGAGCGTATTCAAGAAATACGACCGCCTCAATGAATCGATAGAAGAAAATGTACGTGCAATGCGCGTTGTAAAGGGCTTCTCGCGTGAAGATTATGAGAAGAAAAAGTTCGGTGAAGCCGCCGACAGTATTCGCAGAGACTTCACCAAGGCTGAGCGCATAGTTGCCTGCAACAACCCGCTCATGCAGCTTTGCATATACTTCAATATGGCTTTCATTCTCCTTGTTGGCTCAAAGCTTATAATCTCAAATCAGGGAACTACGATAGATGTCGGTCAGCTCTCGGCTATGATAACCTACGGAGTTCAGATACTCATGTCGCTCATGATGCTTTCGATGATCTATGTCATGCTCACCATGTCGGCTGAATCCGCACGAAGGATCTGTGAGGTACTCGATGAAACCCCATCGCTCACAAGCCCCAAGAATGCCGTAAACGACATAAAGGATGGCTCTATAGATTTCAACGGAGTTTCCTTCAAATATTCCGACAAGGCAGAAAGATACTCGCTCTCAAGCATCGATCTGCATATAAAGTCGGGTATGACTGTCGGAATACTCGGAGGTACCGGTTCGGGAAAATCCTCTCTTGTGCAACTCATACCGCGCCTTTATGATGTCACCGAAGGAAGTGTCATGGTCGGCGGACGCGATGTTCGCGAATACGACCTCGAAGCTCTACGTGAATCGGTGGCTATGGTTCTTCAGAAGAATCTGCTCTTTTCCGGAACTATCGCTGACAATCTGCGTTGGGGAAACAAAGACGCTACAGACGAAGAGCTTATCGAAGCCTGCAAATTGGCTCAGGCAGATGATTTTGTTCAATCCTTCCCCGATGGATACAATACATATATCGAGCAGGGCGGAACAAACGTGTCCGGCGGACAGAAGCAGCGTCTGTGCATAGCACGCGCACTGCTCAAAAAGCCGAAGATACTCATCCTTGATGACTCTACCTCGGCAGTCGATACAAAAACTGATTCGTTCATACGTGAAGGCTTCAAAAAGTTCATACCCGAAACTACAAAGATCATAATAGCACAGCGTGTTTCATCAGTCCAGGATGCCGACTTAATAGTAGTTATGGACGGCGGAAAGATCGCAGCTCTCGGAAATCACGATGAGCTTATGAAATCGAGCGATATATACCGCGAGGTATTTGAATCGCAGACAGGAGGCAAGGCTGATGAAAACTGATAGAAAAAAGGCTCGTCCGGGTACTCTAAAGCGGGTGTTGAAGCTGCTGTTCGAATCATATCCGGTGCTTGTACCGGTAACTGCGGTATGTATAATATTCTCGGCTGCCGTATCTTCCATCCCGGCAATATTCATACAAAAGGTCTTGGAAGTCATCGAAAAGTGGTACACTACAGGTGACTGGGAAACTGCAAGACCCGAGATAGTATCAACAGTCGGAATACTCATAGCACTCTATGTGCTCTCGATAATCGCGCTGACACTTTACACTCAGCTCATGGCATATATAACTCAGGGCTTCTTGTCAAAGATGAGAACAAAGATGTTCGACGGAATGCAGAATCTGCCGATAAAATATTTCGACACTCACAAGCACGGCGACATAATGAGCTACTATACGAACGACATTGATACTCTTCGTCAGCTCGTCTCTCAGGCTATCCCTCAGTTCCTTCAGTCCGGTGTTATAGTCATAACTGTTCTCAGCATAATGCTCTATTACAGCATATGGATGACCCTCGTGGTACTGTGCGGTGTTGCAGTCATGATATTGGTATCCAAGAAGGTCGGCGGCGGTTCGGCAAAATACTTCATCCGCCAGCAGAAATCGATCGGTAAGACCGAAGGCTTCATTCAGGAAATAATGAACGGTCAGAAGGTCGTAAAGGTATTCTGTCATGAAAACGACAGCAAGGCTGATTTCGACAAGATAAACGATGAGCTGTTCAACGACAGTATGCGAGCTAACGCATATGCAAATATGCTCGGACCGATAATAATGAATATCGGTAATGTTCTTTATGTAATTATCGCAACTGTAGGCGGTCTGTTCCTGCTTTCTGGAATCAACAATTTCAGCATATCGATACTTGTTCCCTACCTCAACATGACAAAGCAGTTCACCGGAAGCGTAAATACACTGTCTCAGCAGATAAACTCGATCGTAATGGGTCTTGCCGGAGCTGACAGAATATTCACGCTCATGGACGAAACTCCCGAAACGGATGACGGCTATGTCACGCTCGTCAACGCAAAGATCGATGATAACGGAAACATAACCGAAACTTCCGAGCGCACCGGAAAGTGGGCATGGAAGCATCCGCACAGCGCAGACGGCTCTGTGACCTATACCGAACTTAAAGGCGATGTCCGACTCACCGAGGTCGATTTCGGATATGAGGAAGGCAAGAATGTCCTTCACGATGTATCTGTTTATGCCGAGCCGGGTCAAAAGGTCGCATTCGTAGGAGCTACAGGCGCAGGAAAGACGACCATAACAAACCTCATAAACCGTTTCTATGACATAGCGGACGGAAAGATACGCTATGACGGAATAAACATCAACAAGATAAAGAAATCCGATCTTCGCCGTTCTCTCGGAATAGTTTTGCAGGACACTAACCTATTTACCGGAAGTGTAATGGATAACATTCGTTACGGACGACTCGATGCAACGGATGAAGAATGCAAAGCAGCAGCTAAGCTTTCCGGCGCAGATGACTTTATCGAACGTCTTCCGGATGGCTACAATACCGAGCTCACAAACAACGGTTCTAACCTCTCGCAGGGTCAAAGACAGCTGATAGCGATAGCACGTGCAGCCGTTGCAGATCCGCCCTGCCTGATACTCGATGAAGCTACATCTTCTATAGACACCAGAACAGAGGAAATAGTTGGGCGCGGAATGGACAAGCTGATGGGAGGACGCACGGTATTCGTAATAGCACACAGACTTTCGACTGTACGGAATTCAAATGTGATCATGGTGCTCGACCACGGAAGAATAATCGAACGCGGAAATCACGACAAGCTTATCGCCGAGAAGGGTGTATATTATCAGCTTTACACCGGTGCATTTGAGCTTGAATGATTTAAAATACAAAAAATGATAGGATGCTTTTCCTATCATTTTTTGTTATCCACATCCTTGTATAAAAATTTTCCGGAAAAATTTTGTATTTCTCTTGACAAAAAAAGAAATATGTGATATAATATAACTGTTCTAATACAACTAATACAGTTAGGAGGATAATAATTTGGGTGTCATCACCGTAGATACGCGAAGCCGCAAGCCTGTTTACGAGCAGCTAATAGACAATATACGCGAAAATGTTCTGCTCGGAAATATAGCTCCGGGCGAACAGCTGCCAAGCGTCAGAAGCCTTGCAGGCGAGCTTTGCATAAATCCGAACACTATCCAGCGCGCTTATAATGAGCTTGAACGGATGAACTTCTTAGTTTCAGTTCCCGGGCGCGGAAGCTTCATTTCGGATGACCTGTCGGAGCTGCGCGATTCTCAAAAAAAGAATATCATGCATGAACTCGAAAAGCTACTTGTCGATTCGAAAAATGCCGGCGTGAAAAAGGAAGAGGTCGAAACGCTTTTAAACAAAGTTTGGGAGGAAGAGAAATGATAAACATAAATCAAGTAAATATGACATATCGCTCATATCTTACACCGATAAAATCGCTCGATAATGTCTCGGCAGTCATAAATACCGGCTCGATATTCGGTCTTATAGGCTCGAACGGCTCGGGAAAATCCACGTTGCTGCGTATCATGTCAGGAGTCGTAAAGCCGGATTCGGGATATGTATCTTACGATGACCGTCCGGTATTTGAGGACGAACTCGTAAAACAGGAGATAGTATTCCTGCCAGATGAGCAGTATTTTCTGCCCGGAGCTTCGATAAACGAGATGAAGGATTTTCTTAAAACAGTCCGTTCATCATTTTCCGAGGAAAATTTCAATAAACTTCGCGATATATTCAAGCTCGACTGCGACAGAAAGATACAGACCTTCTCAAAAGGCATGAAAAAGCAGGCATCGGTCATGCTCGGAATAGCTTCGAGACCGAAATATCTGCTTTGCGATGAGACCTTTGACGGTCTTGACCCGGTCGTAAGACAGCTCGTTAAGCGCATTCTCGCTGAGGAGACCGCAGACGGAAATATGACGGTCATCATAGCCTCTCACAATTTAAGAGAAATGGAAGACATATGCGATACCGTCGCTCTGCTCCACAAGGGCGAACTTTTATTCGAACAGGGACTTGATGATATGAAGCTCGGACTTCATAAGGTTCAGGCTGTTTTCGCAGACGGCATCACAGCTGACGAATTGACTTCGCTGAATATACTCAGCTTCGAACGTCGAGGAAGTCTCGTCACATTCATCGCACGTGGCGAACGCTCACGCATAGAGGATTTTCTCAGAGCAAAATCTCCGACATTCTTTGAGCTCATACCGCTGACACTCGAAGAAATATTTATTTGTGAAATGGAGGACAAGGGATATGATTTCTCAAAGCTCATCTACTGATATTAAACACATAGGCATTATACCGCTGATATTTAACACTCTGAAAAGAAAATGGACATCAATGCTGCTAATAGCAATAATCATGTTCTTTGCGCTTCCGGTACCGATAATGATGATGTTCTCTATGATGTCAGATGCGGTGGTCGAATCGAATTACGAAAAACTCGAAATGATGGTTGAGTGGTCAAAAAATATCAGACTGGTACTGATACCGATCATGTCGGTACTCGGAGTTATCGTCTGCTGCATAATGCTGAGCTATCTTCACAAAAAGGTCACGATAGACTTCTATCACAGCCTTCCGATAAAGCGCGGAAAGCTGTTCGCTTCTCAGTTAATATCGGGCTATATAATCCTGCTCGTCCCGACACTTTTGATGTACGCAGCCGCATTACTTACGATACTTTTCGGTGCGGGAATGTCGTTCGATATACTGGCATATTCGCTTTTGGCGATCGGTGAAGCTATCATCTATTCTCTGCTCTTCTATGCACTCTGCTCGATAGTCGGAGTCGTTACCGGAGTCACCGCAGTCCATCTGATACTTACCGCAGTAGCGATATTCATCGTTCCGCTGATATACGCGGTATCCGTGGCATTTTTTGAGATATTCGTAGATAATATGTGGTCAAGCTGGTATTTGAACGATGAAGTACTCTCGAAGCTGACTCCCGTAATTCGTTTTTGCATTAATTTCGACCGACTGTCTCCTTCCGAGATCATAGCATACGTTATAGTAACGATATTGCTCTTCGTGGTAGCATATTTCATCTGTCTAAACTACAAGAGCGAACGCTCTGAGAACTCGGTCATATTTCCAATACTCGGTGAAGTAATCAAATATTCAGTCGTCTTCCCAATGACTCTCGCCGGCGGTCTATTGTTTTACTATATGATGAACAGCGCGGTCTGGACGATATTCGGAATGATATGCGGCGGACTCCTGACCTTCATGCTCGCAAATACAGTGCTGCACAAATCGGCAAAGGCGATGTTCCGCGGTCTTAAGGGCGCAGGTATATATGCGGCGGTAGTAGCAGTTTGGATGCTGCTCTGCATGAATAACATATTCGGAATAAACAGTTCGATACCAAAATCGCTGTCGAAAGTCGAATTTATGATTTCGGACAACACATATATGTTCACATTCACCGATAAAGAGGTAATGGAAGCGATCCGCCAGCTCTACGAAAAAAGTGACGAGCCAAACTCAAAAGACATAAATACAACTGAAAACTATTGGGATGATTATTATATATACGACCTTTATACACGACTCGACCTCAATATAGTATTCTACCCATCAATAGGTACTCCTATGGCAAAAGATGTCACACTTTACAACAAAAATGGAGTGATAGATCTGATAAAGACAATTCTCAACAGCAAGGAGTTCAGTGATCAGTACCGTCAGGTAATAGAAAGCCTATCGTTTACCAATGGAGCTTCATATATGAATTTAGGATATTCATATTCATTCGGAGAGCAAACTCTTAGATACTACGACTACGATATTCTTAATTATAACGGTGAACTGAAAAATGAATTTAAAAATTTAAAAAATGCGCTCGTTTCAGATCTCAGTAATGTAAACTTCGACAGTTTCCAGAATCAGATATACGGAACATTCGCACCGAAAAGAAATATCCCGAAAAATATGTACTCTCCTTTGAACAGGATATACATACCGATTAGCTTCGGAATGAAAAATACGACAGAGCTGTTATATAAGGCAGGCTGCTCAAATGTCGCTCCGGATGAATATGTGAAGGAACTTTCCAAAGTGATCAGCAGCATGAGCGTGATAGACCTTCGCACAGGTGAAGAGACTGAAATAACCGACACAAATGATAGATATGAGATATTGTCGCGATTAGCCTTGATAGGTACAAGCTACAACTCTGATATATGCCAGCTCACATTTGTTGATACAAACTATATGGTACATTATGATATAGAATATACATACGCTGACTACAGCAACGGTGAAACAGGCGATAAATCCATAGAAAGCTATACCGGTATGTTCCGTCTTTCTACTATAAACGACTGACACACTATCGCAGTTTTTTAAAAACATGATATAAAATCGCAGTTTTTTGATATTTATGCGTATTGACTTTTTCAAGGATCTTGTGTATAATATTATAGTAAAATGAAAGGACTCTTTTTAAAAGAGAGTTATGGTGGTTATGGTGATAGCTATTAATACTTATATTCTTTTGATCCTGTCGATAATATGCGCATTCGCAAACAATCTGCTGCTGCATAAATTTTCAAACCGCGGTCTTGAAGGACTCAAGGATGTCCTTCTGTTCAATTCCTGCGCTTCGGCTGTCTGGATAGTCATTCTGTTTTCAAAAGGCATATATTCGGGACTCGATTTCGATCTCAGCACAGTATCCTGGGGAATTTTCTACGGACTCGTCTCGGCTGCGTTCCTGCTCTGCAAGATGCAGGCTCTCGCAAGCGGTCCGGTCTCTCTGACCTCATTTATAGGCTGTTCATCCTTGCTGATCTCGACAGCCTTCGGAGTGTTTATTCTTCATGAGGATGCGTCGATGCTTCAATGGCTTGGAGTTCTGCTCCTTATAATCTCGCTATTCTTCATAGTCGCACCAAAGGGCGGGAAATCGGATAAAAGCTGGAAATTTTGGTGTGCCGGATTCTTTGTTTGCAGCGCGGCGACCGGAATAATATTCAAAATGCAGCAGCGTTCAAGCTCGGCTTCTAATGTCGATGAAATGCTTATGATCGCAGCTTTGACTGCTTCGCTCACATTTCTCATTACATCGTTCCTTATCGGAAAGGACAGAAAACCACATGTTCCACGCTCAGCGATACCATATGTTATCACCTGCGGTGTATGTGCCTGCCTGTACAACCGTTTAAATGTTACCCTGTCCGGCGCACTTCCGGGAGTTGTCTTCTTCCCTACCTTCAACGGCTCTGTAATAATATTATCGACTCTTGCAGGTGTATTTCTCTTCCGCGAGAAATTGGCACGTTCGCAATGGATCGGAATGCTGATCGGAGTCTGCGCACTCATGCTGGCTTCGGGAAGCATAGGTTAAAAAAAGCATCCTTTCATATGAAGAATGCTCTGTGGATCTCCTCGATTTTGAGGAGATCCTTTTATTTTATTATTCTGAACATTTCGAACATAACGAGATCATCTACAAAAAATCTCACTCTGCCGTCCTTATAAGAGAAGACTATATCCGAATCATCTCCGACCTTCACCACTTTGCAAGGCTTTTCGCACTCTATCTCTACCTCGAAGGAGCGTATAGGCAAAAGCTCATCCGTGCATAGCAAATCTACCGCACAAAGCTGCATACCGTCATCGCACTTGAAAAGCGTCAGCTCTACCTGTCTCGGTGCATTGGTTTTCACAGTCGGCGTGATATATCCTCTTATTATCTCACATAGTAATTTATTGTGCGAAAGTCTTCCATCGTTTTCTATCGGTGCAGCCGACCATATTACAGTTCCGTTCCCAAATCTTCGTTCGATGAGTGCCGGAATATCTGTAAGCACACCCGGAGGATTTGAATGTATCGAGGCAAATTTTTTGTCCGAAGACTTAGTATACGGCAGCTTCATAGTCGCAAGAACCTTGTAATCATCATCCTCAAAGCTCAATTTCGGAAGCGACAGCTCGGTCGGAAGCGGATAGTCCTTGTTGAACTCTCCGAAAAGTCTCTGTCCGTATTCGGTTGGCGCAAGATAGACAAAGCCTTCTGAAGTATATCCATCAGGCTTAGCTCTCAGAAGCTCATATATAAGCTCCGACTCCTCAACGCCTGACAAATACAAAACTCCGCCGTTTTTGACATATTCTATTATATCGGCACGATTCTCAGCCGAAATGCCCGCGATACCGCCTGCCAAAACAGCCTTGTAATTGAGTTTTTTGGTTGTTGAATTTGCCGCGACACCTACCGGGATATGTGCTTCTATCATGGCTTTAGTCCCACCTATCGCACATGATCTCGAATTGAAATTCAGCCCTCTCGAATTATATCGTCCCGTTGTCGAATAATATACGCCGACATCGGTCAAAAGCTCACCGCCGAAATACCGTTCATACGGCATCTGACGCTCAAAAACCTTACCTATACGCTCATATACACGGCTGTCGAGAGTTCCGATCGGATCGATAGCGTCTATGATAAACGATGCACCGTGATGTGCCGCCGTCAGCATGACCTCAGTCGAAAGTCTCTCCTCGGATTTAGTTACAGTATGCGCGGAGAGTGATCTGTCACAGCGGCAGGTCATATATTCAAAAGGAGAATTTTTTGACACCGCATAGTAGTATTTTGCAGTGAAGGAATGATTATACAGATCGCCGTACAGATCGCCGCCGGTGTAATCACATTGATCGTTTACAAGCTCGGATATTCCGATCTCGACCGAATCGGATGCAACGGCATTTGCATAATTATGCTCGACCGATACTCCGGGCATTATCTCATGAGTCAATTCTGTGACATACCTTGCAAAATCCCCCATCATCTCAGTCCTGAGCTTCATTACCTTCATATAAACGGGATCGGCATAATTCTTCGGCGGTATAGTATCAATACCGTGCTCACGATATATCTTCATGCAGTGTTCGCATCGGCATACGGCAGGCCAGAAGGTCATATCATAGAACATTCCGTCAAGCGTAAAATAATCTGCTATCTCGCTTATCTGTTCACGCAGAAATTTACGGTATTCGGGATTGTTCGGACAGCAAAGACCATATCGGCTGTTAGTGCGCTGACGGTTCGATTTTCCGTCATCTCCGCTGACTATACGCCATTCTGGATGTCTGTCCTCCTCATATGTGTTGTAGATAAGACTGTAATATCCGACAACATCCATACCATCTGCTCTGCACATATCAACAAGACGTTTTATCATATCCTCGCGCCTGACAAATGCCGAGTGCATATGTCCTACCCTCGTTGGAAAATAGCAATGACCAACATGAGACTGCAAATATATCATCGGAGATTGTATATGTGCTTTTTTTAAGTTCTCAAAATATTCCTCCGGCGAGAATTTCGACAAGAACTCATCGTTCCAGTCCTCTATGTGCATATCTACGAGATTTCTTCTGTAGCTTTTTTCAAACCATTTCATAACATTTGTTCCTTTTCAAATTAGATCAGCAAGATCGGGATTTTCGGGGAAATGCTTTAATATAACAAGATCTTCCTTGCCGGTATTTTCTATCACAACGCCTGCTTTGGCTGCTTTCTCACTGACAAAATATTCATCAAAGGTAGCTTCACCATAACGGATCTGTTCGGAAGATTCGATATAATGACCGCAGAAGCTACCATGTCCCTGCACAGCGATAAGTCCATACGGTGCATTGTCGGTTATGACTGCCTTCTTGCCCGGAAGGACTGTAAGACGCTTTGCCGAGACCAATTTGCATCTGTAGCATATCCATTCCTCGATATATCCGTCAGCCTTCATCTCATCGAGCGGCCGCACATATATCGGGCGCATGAATCGGTGCTTGTGCAATTCGGGATCTGTATTCAAATCCCAGTCTATGACATCCACGAGATAATCATAATCGCCAAGCTTATCATCAGGACAATTCTTCCACAAAAGTGATTCATCCACTCTGTGATCGCCGTACAGCACCGACTGATACATAGCGAATACATCTGAGGCAAACTGCGGTTCATATGTACACAGACTTCCAGGCGCGTGCAAAAGTCCGGGAGGCACATCCCATCCTGTATCTATTTGAAGCTTATATGCCTGCGAAAGCTCAAGTAAATGATTATCGCCCGAATTGAAAGCCATCAATGCGCTTTTGACCTCTTCCTTCGTGGTTTCGGGACTCAAACCGAAGAAGGTGTATCCGAACTCACCGGGATTGTTATTCATCTGTGAAGGGAAGAAATACATCTCCGGCTTTCCCTTCGCACCTGTTAGCGCAGCGTGTTCATCGCGCTGATGTATATGATGCGGCAGAGGACCTAAGTTATCAAAAAATTTTGAATATATCGGGAAGCACCGATATTTGCTCCATATATCGCCAAGCAGTTCATCCTGTAATAATTCGACTGCTTCTTTCAAAGTAACACCGCGAGAGGTCTGTTCATCGAGTGCGATGTATGAAAGTCCCTCATCCTCCGGAGTTCCTTCACCGTTGTCTGCATGAGTCGTAGAAGAAAACCAACGCTCGTCTATGCCACCGCGCTCCGAACCAAGCGCATAATAATCATCCGGATGAAGCTTAAGCCTTCGTCCCGGTCTGCAAAATGATCGCGGAACCCATGTCGGAGTTAGTCGGAATATTCCGTTTCCGGCTTTTAATACCGAACTCAGTTCTTCCCTTGATACGTGTACCTTTTCCATGCTTATTAACCATTCCTTTCGAGCAAAAGCTGACTTTTTCCACTACTTATCAAGCATATTAAAATTCAGCTCGAATATTTATCTAAAATGTTTTTTTATTTCCATCCCACGTGATTTGGTAAAACGTTTTACTAAATTATACTACAACACCAAGGATTTGTCAAGGGGGTAAAGCGAAAAATACTGCACAAATTTTAATTTTGATTTTTGTGCAGTATTCGCAGTATGAATACTATTGCATTATGTGCGGATTTATGGTATAATATATAATATAAGTCTGTGCAAAATAAACTTCGGGAAAGGAATAAAGGAATGGCAACAATATATGATGTAGCAAGAGAAGCAGGAGTATCAATATCGAGCGTGTCAAACGCTTTGCACGGCAAAAATAAAGTCTCCGAAAAAACACGCGAAAAGATAGAACAGGCAATAGAAAAGTTAGGATACAGTGTAGATCCTGCGGCAAGCAGCCTGAAATCCAACAGCTCGAAGGTGATCGGCTTCATAGTTCCATCAATAGACAGTGCATTTTTTCCGGCGGTAATAAGCGGTCTTCAAGGAGTACTTGAAAAAAACGGATATATAATAAATTTTTACTCAACTAATTTTTCAATGGCAATGGAGCAGAAATATGTGCGCACTCTTATCGATTCGAGAGTGGACGGAATAATCATCGACTCTGTAAGCACGAATGAACGCTTTCTCACTGCGCTGTCCGACCTTTACTGTAGGTCGAAGCCTGTTCCGGTAATTGCGATAGAGCGCGACCTGACAGAATATAATCTTACAAGTGTATTTTCCGACAATACCAAGGGCGGAAGGATGGCTGCCGAGCATCTCTTATCGTCAGGTGTAAAGCGCGCCGCACATATATTCGGCAAACACGAAGCTCCGTGGTCTATAGATCGCTTAAACGGATTCCGCGAGATATACAAGGATGCCGGAATAGAGATACCATATTGGAGGATAGCCGATGGAGATTTCACGCTTCAAGGCGGCAGAGATGCTGCGAACAAGCTGATGGATAACGGAAAATTTGACGGGATATTCGCATCAAACGACCTATCGGCTGCTGGAGCTATGCAGTCGCTGAAGGCAGCCGGTAAACGTGTGCCGGAGGATATAAAGCTGATCGGCTTTGACAACACCTATGTCACATCACTCACCACACCTACAATATCGACAATAGAAATGCCGAAATACGAGCTCGGTGAGCAGGCAGGCGAAGCCGTACTCAGAGCCATTCGCTCAGGGCAAAAGCCTGAGATAGAGCAGATAGAGCTACCCCTGAATTTGGTAATAAGAGAATCCAGTACGGAAAGCTCGATATAAAAATAAAGATCACAGAGAATCTGCTTTTGGCATACATCTCTGTGATCTTTTGTTTTACGCATATTAAATGAGCATAATTTTACTGCATAAATGCTATCTTATCAGAGTTCATTTTCTTTTCCGTATCTCAAAAAGAACTCCGCACTTGAAATTCTGGGCTCGGCTATACCATAAGCCGATCTGAATGGACCGCCGTACATTTCGGGAGATACTCCATACACATACGAAGTCTCCATACCGTTGATCTTAATATGCCCGTTATCCTCTATCTCAACTATAGCTGATAATGGATCGTTAAAGATAGAGCATTGTGACATCGAAGGATATTTTTCCAAATACTCCTTCGGGAACAGATCGTGCTTTTTAGGTTGCCATTCTCCGTCATATGTTGAATTTACATTAAAATGGACGACACGATTTATAAGTGCGATATTGTTTCTGTGCAGATGTCCGTTAAAATACATCATTACCCTGCCGGGATTTCTGTCGTTTACCTCGTCTATCGCCTGCATAATAGCGATATGCTCAGCTCTTACCGATTTCCATATCGGCGTATGGCTCAAAATTATGCAAGGAAGCTTTGAAGTTTCCATAGTTTCCTTGAACCATTCAAATTGTTCCGCGGAAATAATATTGTGATCATAATCCCATCCCTTGGGACTGCCGACCGACCTTCCGGGATAGCGATGCAGCGAACCGTCATCATCACGCCACCAATTGGCATCGAGCACGATAAATCTGAAACCATTGATCTCTTTAAAATAATAGCTGTTTTCGATCCCATATGCGCGATTCAATTCTTCCAATGAATCTATTTCTTGCAATTCGTGATTGCCGTAGCAAAATACGACAGGGATATTATACTTATTGTTGACAAATTTATCAATAAAACCTTTGTTATCTCCGGCATTTACCGAAAAATCACCACAGTGCATAAGTACATCGACATTTGCGCTGTGCGCTCGTTCTATTATTTCATCAAGTCCATTTTGTCCCCACGGATGTGCTTCCGAATAATGATAATCGGAAAATACACAAATTTTAATTTTTGCCATAATGTCATCTCCTGATCCTAAATATCGATCAATAAATTTAAAAGCCTCAAAGCAATGCTCTCTCATGACACAGCCCACGAAAACTTGCCAGTATATGCTCGTTTGAAGCATATACTGACAAAGCTGTGAACATCAGAATCTAATTTTGTTAAAACACATTGACCCCGGAATCAAGTTTCCTTCCGTCATACCAAGCGTCAACACCATCAGGTATCTCGACACTCAGCTTTCTGCCTTCAATACCGTTTTCGATCTTAACAAATATCTTTCCCGCATCGATTGTTATATATCCCTCGACATATTCGAGCGCATCGATAAATTTAGGAGAAATATCTATTTTTCCATATCCTTCTCCGATCTGCTTTATTCCAAGCAGCTCACTGAAAAGATACTTAGTAACTGCACCGAACATCGGATGATTCTGAGAACGCTTATATGTCCAATATTCCGGGAAGGTCGTGCAACCATCGTTCATCCATCTGCCAAATGAATATTTCTGCTCGGATGTCAGAAGCTTATAGGCAACATCCTTGTACCCTCTCTCAAACAAAACGCGGACAAGTATGTCAGTTCCGAATATTCCGGTATCGAAGCCGAAATCATTCTCACTGTCATATTTCTTTACGAGATTTTCAAGTGTTCTGTCATCGCCGAGTCCGATGTCGAGCGCAAATGCGTTTGCACCCTGAATACCGCCGCAGTAATCACCGGTCGCAGGATCGAAATAATTTGCATTCAGCACATCCTTCTTTTTCTCACAAAGCGCGATATATTCTTCTGTATATTCGTTCTCTCCGACCGCATTGCTCATCTCAATTATGCGGTTAAGAGTTTTTATGTAGAAATACGTGTTTACATACGGTACAGGGATAGCTATATCCTCGGCAGTACACCAATCTCCGAGACACCATTCGCCCTTTTGATCACTTGTCACAAGTCCGTCTTCGCTGTGTGCTTCGAGATATTCAAAATATGCGCGTATCTGCGGCAAAAACTGCTTTATGTGATCGGTCTTTCCGTAACGCTTCCAGTACACATACGGCACTTCAGCTATAGCGCATCCCCAACCGCCGGGACCTCCGCCCGAACGAGTATAAGGAGCAGTATACTGGACATGACCGCTGATCCTGTCCTGACAGTCGGATATATCTCCGAGCCACTTTCTATAAAAGCTCTCGGAATCGAGCATGAGCATAGCACATTCAGCTATCAGTTCACCGTCTCCGGTATATCCGCGCTTTTCAATGTGCGGACAATCAGACGGTATGCCACAGTGCATATTGTCGAGCTGAGTTCTGATAAATGTTGAATATATCCAATTCAATATTTTGCTCGATGACTTGAAATCTGAACTTACCTTGACATCCGAATGAATCACCTCGATCGAATCGAGCTTCGCATTTTTTGATACCTTTATATATCTGAAGCCATTCCACATAAAGCGCAGCTTATATTCACGTTCATAGTCCCCGTCGGTTATAAAAGATGAGGTCTGATTGTGGTTCGTATAGTCCTCAATATCTCCGTCCTTAAGTCTTTCGGAGACCTTGAACACAAGCTTTTCTCCGCGCTCTCCCAATACCTGCTTCAAGACCGGAGTACCGGTTATATTCTCGCCCGCATCATAAATAAATCCGTCATCGACTTCACCGATAAATTCAGGCTTTATAATGCGTATAACGCGGTCGGGAGGACAATCCGAGGGTTCATAAAATTCGGTGTTCGGCGCAGGCTTTTCCGTTAAGCTGCTCCAATTTGAAGCATCATATCCAAACTTGTCCCAACCCAACAGATCGAATGTATAGTCATGCTCCTCGCCAAGGAAGAAATAGTGCGAAACGATATTGCTCTGTCTGAAACGAAGCTTATCATCTGACAGTATTTCTATCTCCGCACCGTCGGCAGTCTTACAGCATATTCTAAAACAAAGCATAGGATCGCCGTAATTTGTTGATAAGTGTGTTTTGTGATCGGCACGATACCATCCGGGAGCTAACATAACTCCGATACAGTTCTTATCCGAGATATTTTCGCTTATGTCAAATTTTGAAACATATATCCTGTGAGCAAGCTTTTCACCGAAATTCGCAGTGCATTCCTGAGACTCGTATTCGTGAAAATCAGTATAGAGCGTACCGAACAGATCATCTCCTATGACCTTACCGTTTACTCTCAATTCATACATTCCGAGGCCGCACAAGGTTATATTTGCCGAAACGACATTTTCGGGAAGTCCAAATTCACCTCTGACGCAAAAAACACCTTGTGAATCCGGAGACATCCATTTTGCGTCTCCGAAGAAATATTTATTATCCATATCTTCATTCTCCATTAGAATTTACAAATATTAAAGCAACGCTCTTCAACAATACAAGCTCCGCAAAATCCGATCCTGAGAAGCTCCTTTGCCGCATATATGAACGAATTTGCGAGCCTGTCACAGCTATGGGCATCCGAACCGAGAGTTATCAGTCTTCCTCCGAGCTCATAATAGCGTTCGAGAAGATAAATGTCATATTCGGCTATGCTTTCCTTCATTATCTGAGTGTTTACCTCAAGTGCGACACCATCGGAAATTATCCTTTTTAGAATACGATCTGTCTCGTCTGCATACTCCGTTATATCGAGAGGAATATGATGATGACCGACTATGTACCTGAACATATAGGTCGGATGTGCAAGGATATCAGGATGTACCGTGTCGATCATGAGGATAATATCCTCAAAATACTTTCTGACAAGTCCGGATATATGCTCTTTTGACATATGCTCATAATCGCCCTTTGTCGTGATCAGCTCTTCCCCCTCATACCGTATGCGGTGGACAGAGCCGATAATGCAGTCTAACCCATCTATTTTCGAGCATTTTTCGGCAATCTCGGGATTCCAATGCGGATTTCCTATCTCTATGCCGCAAAGCACCTTCATCCTGCCCTGATATTCATTTTTCAGACGAAGTGCATCGGCTATCGA
>CAZRVL010000010.1:0-11956 GCA_964603455.1 uncultured Lachnospiraceae bacterium | reverse complement strand
AGCTTTGTTCAAAGCAATGAAGCTCGGCATCACGATTCACATCACAGTGATCAGATATATCAATAGCCCTAAGTCCGAGCCGATACGCGGCAGCACACATATCATCCGCAGATGCTTTTCCATCAATAGAATGGTCTGTGTGTGTGTGCATATCGGCAAATCTATTTAATAAAGCTTCGGGCATCTCAGTCTTCTATCCCTACAAGCTTCAAAAGCTCTGACTTCGGCTTATAACCGACAGATACCTCGGCTACAACCCCGTCCTTTATTACTATAACAGTCGGTATGCTCTCTACATTGAACGCAGCGGCAAGCTCAGGTTCTTCATCAACATTGACCTTTCCTACCTTTAAAACGCCTTCATATTCATCGGCTATCTGCTCGATTATCGGGGAAAGCATTCTGCAAGGACCGCACCACTCCGCCCAGAAATCCACCATTACCGGAAGCTCCGAGGTAGTTTCCTCTTTAAAATTATCTTTGGTAAAACTGATCATTAATATGACCATCCTTTCTGTTATTCAGCATTTATTTTGATTTTTTGTCAAACAGCACTTACCGTTGCGCTACCTGAGCTTATTTTTCTTCCACCGACGTTTATTTTTGCCTCACCCGGACAGTCGGTCTTGACGATAGCGACTGCGCGTCCTTCAAAGGTATGACAGATATTCGAGCCGTACTGATCACAGTTCTTCGGGTCTCCACTGAATATTCCGAGTAGCTCACAGTTATCGGTTATGCAGCTTATTTCGATTATTGCATCCGGAACACGCTCACCGTTTTCATCTGTAACTGTTATGTCAAAATAGCAGAGGTCTCTATTATCCGCACGAAGCTCATTCTTCTCCGGAACTACCACGAGCTTTGCAGCCATTCCTACAGTCTTGAGCGAAGCTTCGCCATGCTTTTCACCGTTCTTATACGATATTACCGACAGCTCACCCTTCTCATACGGAACATCCATATATGCGATATTTTTGACCGCCTCAGAGCGTCCGAGACTTCTTCCGTTGATGAACCATTCAACCTCGTCTGCATCGGTATATACCTCACACTTTACCGGCTTTCCGATATATTTATCATCGAATGTCCACGAGTCAAGCACATCATACCAATGCCAGCCTGTTCCGGTATAGCCTTCACCGTAATGCTCTGGATGAGTGGTGTAAAGAGCCGTGACATTTCCGAGCCACACTGATTCTCTGAAATACGATTGCGGTCGTCTGTATCCACAGAGGTCGAGGTCGCCCTGATAGCAGGAACGCCAAGGATACCCACTTAAGCTTATTCCTTTTATAACACCGTCTCTTGCCCACATTCCGCGTCCTGTACCGACCTCACCGAGATTATCGTATGCAGTCCACGTGAAATCGCCCAATACATATGAGTTCTTCAGAGTGGCATCCCATGAATCGTAGAATCTTATAGCGTGTGTCTCAGAGCCCCAAATGACTCGATCAGGGAATTTTTCGTGATCCTTTTCGTATATATCAAAAAGATAATTATATCCACAAATATCGAGTGGCGCGTAATATCCCTTCACCTTTTCAGCCCAAATGTCACTGGTCTTGCTCATGCAGTAGGTCGCCGAAGTAACAAGTCTCGAATCGTCAAGCTCTCTTACTTTGTCCGAAAGTCGCTTTGACCATTCATCTCCGTCACTGTTTCCATTACTTTCCGGTATCTCGTTTCCTGTTGAAAAGGCAATAACGGATGTGTGCCGTCTGTCACGCAGCACCATAGCTTCAATATCGCGCTCCCACCAATCATCGAAATAACGGTGATAGTTGAACGCTCCGCCCTTCGGAAGTCTCCAGCAGTCAAACGCCTCATCCATCACGATGATTCCAAGCTCATCACAAATTTCCATAAGTGTCTCAGACGGAGGATTATGTGCGATCCTGAGTGAGTTGAAGCCGGCTTCCTTTAATTTTTCGATCTTTCGACGGCACGCGGCAGGATAATCTGCTGCTCCAAGAACTCCGTGATCATGGTGTATGCAGCCGCCACGCATTTTTATCGACCTTCCGTTTATGAGAAGACCGTTCTTAGCATCTGCGGATAGCGTGCGTATACCGAATTTCAGCTCTGCGGAATCCATCTCATCATTTTTCTCGATAACCGTCGCACGAAGCGTATAAAGATACGGCTCTTCGACATTCCAAAGCTTCGCATCGGCTATCTTAAATTCAGCACTTACATCGCATTTTCCGTCAGCTTCAGCCTTTACATCAGTGACCACGACAGCTTTTCCATCGGCATCGAATATCTCAAAACGAACGGTAATATCGGTCTTTTTATCAGCTGTTACCTTACAGAATACATTTACCGTGTCGGTCTCAGGAGTCTTAACATAGAGATCCCACGGCTCTATGCGCACGTCTCCGCCTTCATACAAATACACATCACGGTATATTCCCGCGCCAGAATACCATCTTGTCGAGCATTGCAGCGCGTCGGTGGTTATCTTTAGTGTGTTCTTTTCACCGAATTTTATACGCTTTGTGAGATCGACCAAAAACGGTGTATATCCGTGCGGATGCTTTTCGAGCAGAAATTCGCCGAGATACACGCTCGAACACATATATGCGCCGTCAATATCGAGTATATAATGCTTCTTTTCAGCCGGAATATCCAGTTCCTTTGTATAAGTTCCGAAGCCGCCCTGAAAGAAGCCGTTCGAACCGCCGCCGGGTGCATTCGGTGTTCTCGGTTGTGTTATCGAATAATCGTTCGGAAGATCGACATTCTTCCATCCGTTAGTACCCGGAGCGTTCAGCATCCAGTTCTTTGAAATACATATCTTTTTCATTTTTTATTCCTCTATCCTTATGTGTTCCGGCAACATATCTCCACCGTTTATTTTTATGTTTTTGAGCTCGATGTTCTTCACCGAATACTTTATATCCGGATCGAATATCTCATATCCGTCAACTATAGAGGATTTCGCTCCAGAATAGATCAGATATGAATACGGAAATCTGTCACGGTGGAGAGTCAGATCGATATTTTCGAGTGAGATATTTCCTATCTCTGAGCCAAACTCAAATGCCGCTATACTTCCCCATTTCGGATCAGAGTTCATATATTCGGGAAGCTTGTCTATCGGATCGGCAAGATCTATTGTTATATTTTCAAAATAAATATTATCCGCGCTTCCAACATCTCCGCGTTCGGGAGCTTCGCCGAGCTTATATCTAGGAGTCTGGAAATATAGCTTGAATGTGCGTATTCCGCGTACATCCTTAAAATAAATATCCGAAAGCGAGCATTCGATCGTCTCTCCGTCATCGAAATAATACTTTCCCGGAAGCATTCTCACAGCCTTATATCTGCCGTTCGGCGGCAGCTCTATGTTTTCACAAAACACATTTTTAATAGGTCCGAAATTGACCGATGAATTCTGCCAGTCATACGCATTGAGCGCAACTATGTCATCGCCAACCTCTCCCATTATATCACGGCAGAGTATATTCGAAGAATTTCCGTTTATGTGTACTCCATCGGCACGGCATTCATCAAATCTGATACCTTCAAAAACAGCTGAATCAATATCTCCGACCTGAATTGCAAATCCGCCTCTGTGTATTATCTTTACGTCTTTTATCGTAAGATGCTTCATATTATTGAAGAAGAGCATTGCCCCCGCACCGAAAAAAGCATTGCTGTCATCATATCTTCCGGTTCTTTTTTGTCCGTCCCTCGATGGCAATGAATCCTCGTAGCTACCTCCGAATATTGATATATCCGAATCCTTCTCGACATCCTTTATTCTGTAGTGAGTTCCGTCCGCAACCGAAGAATTTCTGAACATCATCCTACCGCAGCCAGGTGTAAGCTTTAATGTTGCACCATATGCCTTTAAAGAGCGGTTCGAGCCTATGATAATGGTATCATCTATATAATATGCAGTATCACGCGCCGGAACGATAACGATTTCATGCTCACATATCGCCTGTTGCAGTGCATCTGTCCATATTTCAAGACCATTCTCGATCCTGACCAGCTCTGAATATTCGGAAAGCTCTACAGTATCAAGTCTTTTTTCAGAGCGATTGAGATTGTCTATATACATCTTCTCAAGCGTCTCTCTTATTTTCTGCTTAGTGATATTGATCACCTCTTTCTATGTTGGATCGACTCTATTATATCACATATCCATAAATTAGTCAAGTGATTTTCAATAAAAAAAGTGCCCCTTTTAAGAGCACTTTCGAGTGGTTCAATGTATCACTCCGAGCCTTATCTTATCGGCTATCATGGCGATAAATTCTGAATTTGTCGGCTTTCCGCGCTGACGGCTTATCGTATATCCGAAATAGCTGTCAAGCACCTCCACATCACCCCTGTCCCATGCTACCTCAATAGCATGGCGTATCGCACGCTCAACTCTTGTTGATGTGGTCTGACACTGCGCCGCCACACTTGGATAAAGCGATTTCGTGACAAAATTTATAACATCCGGATCCTTTACAGTCATCATTATCGCACTTCTGAGGTATGTATATCCTTTGATGTGTGCCGGTATGCCGACATTATGGAGTATTGAGGATATACGCACTTCGAGATGCTCATCATCCTTTAAAAGTGCCTCGTTTTTTTTCATTACAGGCAGAGAATTTGCGGCATCGAGTATCGGCTTTAAAAGCTCTGCTGTCGAACATCCGCTCGGAACTACTGCGGCATTTTCGAAAAGCCACGGATCACGACTTTGATCACGCGATATGACGACAAATTTAGGCAGCTGTGTTCCGATCGTCTCTGAACGCCTTTTTTCCATGCGTATGAGCTGTGCGGCTGACGCTCCGTCAAAGCTGCCATCGATCACGGCAACGCCGAATTCGCCCGAACGTATCGACTCTTCGACCTCGTTGAAGCTTTCGACAGTCGTCAGATTTGAAAAGCCAATGCTCTTCAAAAAATCACAGATCTTAGTCCGCTCATTTATGTTTTCGACACAGATGAGTATACTTGCTTCGGTATTCATTTTGATTTCCTTTCAATTTAAAATTTCAGATATTTGCCTACGGAAGTTCATTTCCCGGCTATCTGTACAATATTATACCATATTTTTCCAATCCAATCAATTGATATATCGAACAAAACATTTAGTCGAATATCAGCTGAACCGCACAAAAATTTGTCTGAAATTGTCTCGGTATTCTCTTGACAAATCCGTCATTATGTGGTACAATAAATCTAAAAGAAAAAGGATATGCGAAAATTAAGCCGAATTTTATATTAATTACATAACAGGAGAAAGCACTATGAAAAGCTACCGCCATTCAGATGCACCACTAGAAGTGCATGGACTGCCGTTTTACAATCAGAACGGTCTGCTTGAGCGCGTTCCGCACGACGTGCTCAAAAACCTCAAAGCCGAAAATCCCGAATCGGGAGTCATAGGTCTCTCGAAGCGTACTCCGGGTGCAAGAATATGTTTTCGTACAAATTCGAAGAAATTCAGTGTTCGCATGGAGCTTGGCTCGATAACTCCGGATGTCGGAATGTCGATATTCGCCTGTCAGGCAATAAACGTAATGATCGGACCACATACATCAGCTCGCTTCGCCGGACTTGTAAATCCACCGGATTACCAAACCTTGAGTGCCTCAAAGACCTTTTTTAAATCCGGAGAGATGGAGGACATAGTTCTTTTTCTTCCGAGAAATGAGCATGTAAACTATATAGAGGTCGAGGTAGAGGATGATGCGATCGTCGAAGCTCCGACACCATACAAATATCCGCCGATCCTTTTCTACGGCTCATCCATAACCGAGGGCGGATGCAGCTGCCGTTCAACAAATTCATATAATGCACTCATTTCGAGTGAGCTTGATGTGGATTTCTATAACTACGGCTTTTCGGGAAGCGCACGCGGAGAGCTTGCCATTGCCGATTGCATAGCCGATATACCCATGAGCATATTCGTATATGATTATGACCACAATGCACCGACCCCGGAGCATTTGGCAAAGACTCACGAACCATTTTTTAAGCGCATACGCGAAAAAAAGCCCAAGCTTCCGATAGTCATGATAACCCGTCCTGAATATCTCCACTCTGAGGACACCGACAAACGCGCCGAAATAATCTATTCTACATATAAGAATGCCGTAGATTCGGGCGATAAGAATGTGTATTTCATCGATGGACGAAAATTCTTCGGAGACAAGGGTGCGCTCTGCTCATGTGACTGCTGTCATCCCAACGATCTGGGCTTTTATATGATGGCAGAAGCTATAAAGCCTGTTATTCGGGAAATACTCGAAAACAAATATAAAAAATAACCACGGAGAAAATTATGTTCAAAAGCGCAAAACCGATATTTATTAAAGATAAAAGCCTTGAAATGAATATCCAGGCAGGCTTTGTCTGCCGATTCAATGCCGAAAAGGGCAAAAAATACACACTTACACTCGCAGCCTCGACCTTCTGCCGCGTGACCTTAAATGAAAAATTCCTGCATTACGGTCCGGCACGTCCGCCGCACGGCTACTTGAAAGTAGATGAGATCGTAGTTCCGGCTAAGGAAGGCGAGAATCTCCTGACCTTCGAGGTCGCAGGCTACAACTGCCCCTCCTTTTATTCACTCGATATACGCTCCTTCCTGCAATGCGAGATCTGCGAAAACGATGAGGTCATAGCATTTACCGGACGCGACTTCAAGGGCATATCTCTCGACTCTCTCCGTGAGCAAAAGGTCGCACGCTACAGCTATCAGAGAGCCTTCACCGAGGTATATTATCTCGACTCTCCCGTAGCAGACTGGCAAAGCGGAGAATTTGAGGGCGAAGAGCTCGAATCCTTCGATCTCGGACTCGAATATATCCCACGCGGATTCAAGCTTCCGAAATATGATATTTTAGCTCCGGCAGTGCAAGTCAGAAGCGGAAAATATTCTCTTAAAGGCTCAAAATTCGAGCTTTGCAGATACTTCCTTCCCGACAAAAAATTCAAGGGCTTTGAATATTCTTCACTGCCGAACGATGTTCTTAAGGATACAGATGCTGCGTTCGAGGATGCTGAGATCGGCACTTCTACCTCGGCTATGCAGTTCAGACAATTCACATTCCCGAATATCCGCACCGGATTTATAAAAACCAAGATCAAAGCGACAGCTCCTTCGGTTATACATATCGTATTCTCCGAAAAATATGACGGAGAAACAAATGATATTAAATATGCCGGCGGTACATATGAAGTTTTAAACGTCATCAAATATCGTCTTCCCGCAGGCGAATTCGATCTCGAATCCTTCGAATGCTATTCATTCAAGCATATAGCACTTTTGGTCGAATCGGGCGAGATCGAAAGCTGCGAATTTACCCTGCGTGAATATACATATCCCGTAAAAGGATTTTCGGTAAAGACCGGTGATCCGATACTCGACAAGACCGTTGAAGCCTGCTACCAGGGCTTCAGACAGAATACCATAGACTGCTTCATGGACTGCCCGGGTCGTGAGCGCGGTGGATGGCTCTGCGACAGCTACTTCACCGGAATGGCATCATTGCTTTTCACCGGTGATACCGAATGCGAAAAAGAGTTTTTAGACAACTTCCGAATCGCAAAGTTCCCAGGTCTGCCGAACGGACTTCTTCCAATGTGCTATCCCGGAGATAATCTGAGTGACAACACAATACCGCAATGGACTATGTGGTATGTTATGGAAGTCGGAGAATTTGCAAAGCGTGGCGGAGACGCTGCTCCTTATAAGGAGATCGTAGAACGTATTCTCGGCTTCTTTGAGGGATACGAAAATTCAGACGGACTGCTTGAAAAGCTGCCGTATTGGAACTTTGTCGAATGGACAAAGGCAAACAGTTGGGTTCAGGATGTGAACTATCCCACAAATATGCTCTACACCGGAATTTTGAGAGTTGCAGCAAGGCTTTACAATAAGCCCGAGCTTAACGAAAAAGCCGACAGGATAAGTGAAAAGATAGTAGAGCAGTCCTTTGACGGTGAATTTTTCCGTGACCATGCAAAACGCCGCGAGGACGGAACACTTGAGGTACTTCCAGACCGTTCGGCTATCTGTCAGCATGAAGCTATAATGTTTGAGATAATAAACATCAACGCTCCGAAATTTGCGGTATTGAAGAATGCAGTCTGCAACGCATTCGGCGCAAACGGAGACAAATCGACAGTTCCTGCGGACATCGAACCACTCGATCTGTTTATCGGCTTTGCCGTCAGAGTCGAGGTATTGATGATGCTCGGACTTTACGAGCAGAACCTTGAAGAGATCAAGGTGATATACGGTGCTATGGCAGAGGCTACCGGAACCATCTGGGAACACAGAAAGGGCTCTGCAAGCCTTAACCACGGTTTCGGCTCATTTGTCGCTGTAAGGATCATAGATTGCTTAAAGGCGTTGAGAAAGATAAAATAAATTTAAGGAGGACTGTTTTAAACAGTCCTCCGCTTTATTTAAATTCAAGCTTCGCCGCGCTTATACCGTTTTCTGGATAAAACACACTGAGAAGATAGTAATCATCTCCGTCACGAACCACTTCGGCTGCATGAGCATCAAGCATGGTTATCGGTGCATATTTCGAAAGCTCGTGTACATATTTCGCAGCATATACGAATGTCCGTTCATCGTATGCTCCGTTGCGCCCATCATATATGCTCCAAAGCAGATAATAATATTCGCCTTTTTTGAAAAGGCAGGGCGATTCACATGAAGTACTATTAAAGCCATCGGAGATCGTCTCAGGCTCGCTCCAATATACGAGGTCATCACTCTCACGCATTGATATGCCGCATCTGTCGCAGTAAATACAATAAAATTTTCCGTTCTCTTCATATATGTAAGGGTCTCGCGCCACCGAAAAATCACAATCAAACAGCACTCTGCGCTCAAAGATCTTGAAATCCTCAGTCTGCGCAATGCGCATCGATCCGGGACTGTAAGCTATCTCAAAGCGATCATGCTTCATTATCTGCGGTGCCCAGATCTCATAGCTTTCGCCTGTTCTGTCTTCGGAATATAAAATTTTCGGTAGCTCTGAAAAGCTGTTCTCACGCATGAGCTCGCAGAAATGCTTTGCGTGTACTTTAGCGTGAAAAAGTTGATATTCCGCTTCATGAATATCTCAGTCCGCGTAATTAAAAGCATCGATAAATCCGGGCAGACGCGGATGAGTTATTCCGACTATATGCCATTCGTTTTTGTCCATTACTATATGAAAAATCATTCGTGATCCAATCTTTATATCTCATGCCGGATCTAAAATGCTCGGTATCAACGCCATTATAAATATCCGGCAGCGGTGTATATATCCGAACATATTCGCTTGCTCGAAACGGGATCGGTATTCTTTCTGTCATCTTCATGTCGCTCTCCGTATATTTCATTTTATACCATTCTATCATATAATTCCGATAATGTCAATAACTTTTCGCATTTTTTCGACCATATGAACCACTATAACAATTTGAAAATTTTTTTGAAAGCTTTCGTGTAATTTTTCAATTAATTTTTTTCGAATACAGTAGACAAATCAGCTTAAATATGGTATAATATAATATAAAACACTTTTATTGAAAGGAAGTCTCCGCTCATAATGGAAATATATACCATACCGGTCGGAGCTATGCGCGTCAACTGCTATCTGTTGAAGGACGAAAGCGGAAAAGGCGTGATAATAGACCCCGGCGGAGAGACACCAACAAACGGTTCTGACCGCATACTTGAGGCTTGTCGTGAGCATTCTGTCAATGCGGACCTGATCGTACTCACGCATGCACACTTTGATCATATGCTTTCGCTCGAAACGGTAAGAGAAGCACTAAATGCAGAGCTTGCAATTCATAAAGCGGATTCGAATGCGCTTGCCGATCCATATATCTCATATATGGCGCAGTACGCAGGAAAAACAGCTCCAACAAAGCCCGCAGACCGCCTTTTGGATGACGGCGACACAATATCAGTCGGAAATTCAACACTTAAAGTTCTTCACACTCCCGGACATACCCCGGGCTCGATATGCCTTATAGGTGATGATTATATTATCACCGGAGATACGCTTTTCTGCGGCTCTGTCGGAAGGTGCGACCTTATCGGCGGAGACAATTTTGCCCTGATAAGATCTCTCGAAAAGCTAAAAAAGCTCGACAAAAATTATACCGTATATCCGGGTCACGGTCCTGCCACGGAGTTGAACCGCGAACGCGATATGAATCCATATATGAAGTAAAATCATCCGTATCGGGGGAATTGAAAATGAAAAAATTGACTACTCAGACACTGATGGACATGAAAGAAGAGATATTATCGCGCATTTATGAGCATCATCTGCGCAGATTCGAAAATTCACAAGGAAATGTATTCTATATCTCCGATACCTATCCCGGTGTTTGGCTCGAACATGCCTACGATGGTATTTCATGGGCAAATTATATGCCTAACGACCACGATGTCTCCGCAAATACCGTAAGACTTTATTTTTCGAATCAAAAGCCGTCCGGACAGCTTCCATGCTATATATGGTCTAATAAAATCGGTTACAGCCAGACTCAGGAATGTGTATCTATCGGCTCAGTTTCGCTCGAAGCGATAGATCAGAATCCTAATGACAAGACTCTGCTTTCCGAAGCTTACAAAGCCGTATCGAATTGGGTGAATTGGTTCTACAATGCTCGTATGCCACATAAGACAGGACTTATAGAAATGTTCTGCGGCTATGACACAGGACATGACAATTCGAGTCGTCTTTTGGAATTAAAATACACCGGTAATTTTTCGGACAATGCCGAAGACATTCCAAATGATGATCCAAATCTTCCGATGATCGCGCCCGATATGAACGCTTGCTTTTACGGAAACCACATGGCACTTGCCGAAATGGCTGACAGGCTCGGTTTAAAAGAAGAATCCGAAAAGTGGCACACACTTGCCAAAAATGTGAGAGACAAGCTGTTTGAATACTGTTACGATGAAGCCGATCAGTATTTCTACGATACCGATCTAAACGGCGTAAAGCGCAAAATACGCTCTATCTCGATAACCAATGTACTTTCGGAGAGTGTTTGCGATAACGACCTAGCAAACGAAATATTCGAGCGTTACATCCATGCTCCGAATGAATTTTGGACACCGTATCCGTTCCCTGCCGTCTCGGTATCAGACCCACACTGGGTGCAGAATCTTCCCGGCAATTCGTGGAATTTTTACAGTCAGGGACTCACCGCACTTCGCTCGATGAGATGGCTTCCGAGAATAGGAAGAACAGCCGAGATGGAAGAGGTAATGGAAAAATGGCTTACTGCATGGGCAAACAGCATGACCACAAGATTCGGTCAGGAGCTTCATCCGCTCACCGGTGAGCCCTCGAAATGCTCACAGTATTATTCGAGCTGTATGCTATATCTTCTTCATTCCATGCGCCGTTTATACGGGATCTAAAACCGCTGTTTAATTATAAATGTATATAGCTCTTTTCAGAGCGGAAAGGAAATTTTCTGCTTTTATAAAGCAGAAATCATGGTAGTAAAATGGACTATAAATATCTTGCAGAACTTCTTTTTCCGAATGTGACCGAAACCCCCGAGGAAATAGAGGCAAAATATCCCACACGCGACCTTCCCGAGGGCGCAAAGGTGACGCGCTTCGCTCCCAGCCCGACAGGCTTCGTCCACTTTGGCGGAATGTATCAGGCGGTCGTTGACTATATGCTTGCACATCAGAGCGGCGGCGTTTTCTTCCTTCGTATTGAGGACACAGACGGAAAGCGCGAGATCGACGGCGCAGTCGAAGCACTTATAAACACGATGAAATACTACGGTATGGACTATGATGAGGGAATGATGCTCGAAGATGGAAAGCTCGTCGAGCGCGGAGACTACGGTCCTTATAAGCAGTCTGAACGTGCGGGAATATATGCGGTATTCGCAAAGAAGCTCGTCTCCGAGGGCAAGGCATACCCCTGCTTCACCTCCGAGGAGG
>CAZRVL010000009.1:0-56126 GCA_964603455.1 uncultured Lachnospiraceae bacterium | reverse complement strand
GAGAACTCCTACACCAGCCAGATGGTTCGTACTATCAAGTACTTCGCTGAGCTCGCGTAAGTTCTGAAATTAAAATTTTATCCTCAGCTCTTTGAGTGATAGATAAAGCAAAGCAGCTGTACCGGTTTCGGTACAGCTGCTTTGCTTTTATGCATATAAACTAAGAAGCCCTCTTTAATTTTTTAAGAGGGCTTCTAAATCAAGCTGTCAAATAATAAATGCTTTTAAGATCATATTACTTCAGCTTGATCGTCATTATCTCAAAGCCGCCGATGGTCGTTTTGATAACTCCGTCTTCGACCTTAAGCTCTGAAAGCTCATTCTCCGAGAGATCGCAGAGGAATGCCTTTTCAAACTTGAAGCCGGGCTTTATCGCGATATGAGACTTCGAGTTCTTGAACTCATAGAGACGAAGAATTGTGTCGTTTCCGTCCTCGGTCTCCTTGATGGTCTCGCAGATAACATTGTCGCGGTCGAGCGTAACTGCCGAGAAAGTCTCGGGAAGTGTGCTGAACTCACCTGATGCCTTGACTGCTGTCATCGGGTAGTTGAGATAATAAGCGAGCTTTGCTGTGTCAGACTCATCGAGTCTTCCGCTGTGCGGGCAGAGCGAATATACGAACGGGATCTCGCCCTGATCTGCTTCGGGGTTCGGATATGTTCCGCACTTTAAGAGCGAGAGCATGATCGTTCCGTTGTGAATATCATGACCGTACTTGCAGTCGTTGATTATCGAGACACCGTATCCGCCTTCAGAAAGGTCAGCGTATTTCTGTGCGCATACTTCGAATTTTGCCTTGTCCCAACTGGTATTCTTGTGAGTCGGACGCTCGATAGTACCGAATTGGATCTCGTAGGTAGCCTTATCGGAGTTGATGTCAACAGGGAATGCTGCCTTGACCATGATGTGGTGCTGATGCCAGTCTGCAACGGTATCGAAATCGATCTTTGCAATATCATCGTAGAACCATATGGTCTGAGTGATCTTGGACTTTTTATACGGACGTACAAGCTTGATACCGCGTCTGATTCCATCATTTACGAACTCTACAGACTCTAAAGCTGTGAGCGAGATATATTTGTCGATCGAATAAGGCTGCCACTCCCAGTTGTCATATACATCGGGATGATCGGCGAAGAGTCTGATCTCGTTTGCAACAGCTCCTGAACTTATGACCTCGCGCTCATTTTTCTTATCGTAGATAGATGTGATCTGCCATGCTTCATCGAATGTGACCTTGAAGCAATCGGTCTCAACTGTGTGAGAATCGATAACGACATGATTTCCGTGTCTGAATTCGTTTGTCAGCTTGTATCCCTTTGAAGGCATATCATCGACATAAACGAGCTCACTGTCAATTACAACGCTGCCGCTTCCGGAGAAGGAGTGTGGGTTGAATACGACATAGCCTTTATTCTTGTCGAGCTTAGAAGCGATGTCAGACTTGGCATCTGAGATGACCTTGTTTCCTATATCCTTGATCTCCTGATAATCTATATCGCACTGATCGTATACAGGCTTTATAGAAGAGCCGGGGATTATATCGTGGAACTGGTTGGTAAGGATCATTTCCCAACCGTGGTGGAGTGATGCCTTTGGAAATTCGACATTGCAGAGAGCCTTGTCGATGCTTGCCATAAGCTCTGCATCGGCATAGAGAAATTCCGACTGGCGGTTGTTGCGCTTATTCTTTGCAATAGATGTATATGTTCCGCGGTGGAATTCGAGGTAAAGCTCACCCTGCCATTCAGGAAGAAGCGGATTGTTTTCGATCTTCTTTTCGAGACGCTTCAAGAAATCTCCGGCAAAATCGATCTTAAATACCGGTGCGCCGGGAATGCCCTTCGCGGTTCTTCTGCCGAGTTCGAGATGCTCTGCGGTAGGACCTCCGCCTCCGTCTCCGAAGCCGAAGGTTACGATAGCTTCGTTGTTGAGGTTCTTCTGCTGATAACGGTTATAAGTACCCGAGATCATCTGAGCGTTGGTATTTGCAACATACGTTGTGTTTCTTGAAGGAGCTCCGCGTCCCTGATTCTGTGCAGTCAGGAAGTAAGAATTTATCGAAGTTCCGTCGATGCCCTTCCATGCGAAGGTATCGTATGGAAGCATATTTGTCTCGTTCCAGCTTATCTTCGACGTTACGAACCAATCGACACCGGATTTCTTAAGTATCTGCGGAAGAGCTGCCGAATATCCGAATACATCGGGCAGCCAGAGAACACGGTTTTCAACACCGAACTCTTCTTTGAAGAAGCGTTTGCCGTACATTACCTGTCTTACAAGGCTTTCGCCCGAGGTAAGGTTGCAGTCTGCCTCGACCCACATTGCGCCTTCGCACTCCCAGCGACCCTCTTTTATGCGATCCTTGACCTTTTCATAGACTTCCGGAGCTTCCTCCTTAAGATCCTTATAGAGCAGTGCCTGGCTGGACATGAACTTATATTCCGGGAATCTGTCCATAAGTTCGAGAACAGTAGAGAAGGAACGCTGTACCTTTTCGCGAGTCTGCTTGAGAGTCCAGAGCCATGCGCAGTCGATATGAGTGTGACCGATACCAATTGTGGTAGGAGTGTCGAGTCCGCGCTCGGTGGTGCAGTATTTGCCGTAAAATTCTTCGTCCATGAAAGCCTTGGCTTCTTTTACGGATTCGAAAAATTCTTCGCTTCCGATCTCATAAAGATCGAGCTTTGACAAAGCTATGTCGAGGTATTTGAGTATTTCGGCATATTCGCGAGATACCGGCTGGAGATAGTCAAGCATCTGGTAGGGAACCAAAATATCGTAGTAAAGCTGATCGCATATCTCATTTACATTTCCGATCTGAGCGAACATACGTGCAGAGGGGATCTCCGCACCAGTGTATCCGTAGATGTAGATGTCATGATGAGTTTCCTTGTTGAGGAGGACATATGTGTGGTTCGTGTCGAGACCCTGACGCATGATTCCGTCAACATATGCGATGAACTGTGGGTTGGCTGCATCCCAGCCGCTCTTGTCTGTTTTAACGATCATGCGGACAGGCTTTTCGAGCATATTTTCGGGGATATTAAGCTCGAAATGGAACCATGCGTGTGAATCAACACCGCTTCCCCAGACTTCTCCGTTATTGAAGGGCTTGAACTCAGAAAGTGCAGGAGGAGTGTTTGAATCCTTGTAACCGCATGGGCAGATCGTGATGTCCTGAATGTCAGAGACATTGCAGATACGCTGTGAGTCGATGAGACTCAGATATTTTTTGACTTTGCGATACTGTTTATCCATAAAAATGGTATCCTTTCTTTGATGGTATCAAATCTATTATACAATGCTTTTTTCAAAATGTCAATACCTTTTTTTATAAATAATATAAAGCGGACATATTATGGAAAAATATGTCCGATAATTTAAATTTCAAAAAGACTTGTAAAATGAGGAAAAATGTGGTAAAATATATGTGGGTCGCAATATGCGCCATATCATAGGTGATATTATAAGTTCACCGATCTTTTTATGGAGGATAGATCCTTGGAAAAATATTTGGAATGCGGAAAGATAATAAACACGCACGGAGTTCGCGGTGCGGTAAAGATAGAGTCATGGTGTGATACTCCCGATGTGGTCTGCTCACTTGAAAAAATGTATTATAAAAAGAATGACGAGTATTTGCCGCTCAAGGTTGAAAAGGCTTCGATACACAAGGGCTGTGCGCTCGTTTATTTTGAAGGCGTAGATACGATGGAGAAGGCTCAGCTTATGAAAAATCGTGTGGTGTATGCTGATCGAGACGATATTGAGATAGGCGATGACCGCGTGTTCGTTGCAGATATAATCGGACTCGATGTGTTTGACGAGAGAAGCGGAAATAAATTGGGAGTTTTGACCGATCTTATCGAAAGCCCGGCTTCGGACATTTTCTGTGTCAAGACCGAAAATAAAGAGGTTTTGGTTCCTGCAGTGGATGAATTTATCGGGCATATAGATGAAAGCGGAGTGTATCTATGTCCGATACCCGGAATGTTTGATGAGGTCGAAGATGAGATTTGACATAATGACACTTTTCCCCGAAGTCGTGGATACTATGCTTTCCTCAAGCATAATAGGCAGAGCTCAGACTGCCGGGCATCTCGAAGTTCATACTCACAATATAAGGAGCTATTCAAAGGACAAGCATCATCGTGTCGATGACACTCCGTATGGCGGCGGAATGGGTATGCTGATGAGTCCTGTTCCGATATATGACTGTTATAAGGCTGTGATCGATTCTCAGAGTGAGGTCTGTAAAGATGGAGGAGAGCCTATAAAGCGCAGAGTTATATATATGTCTCCGCGGGGAAAGGTGCTTACTCAGAAACGTGCGTATGAACTTACCGAATACGATGATCTTATCATACTTTGCGGACATTACGAGGGGGTCGATGAAAGGATAATCGAGGAGATAGTTGACGAAGAAATATCGATAGGCGATTATGTGCTTACAGGCGGAGAACTTCCGGCGTGTGTTTTAGTCGATTGCATATCGCGTATGCTTGACGGAGTTCTTGCAAACGAGGAATGCTGGAGAGGCGAGAGCATAGCCTCCGGAATGCTCGAATATCCTCAGTATACGAGACCGGTCGATTTTATGGGACGAAAAGTCCCTGATGTACTTTTGTCCGGACATCATGCGAATATCGAACGTTGGCGCAGAGAAGAATCATTAAAGAAGACGCTCGAATACCGTCCGGATCTGCTGACCGGAAGTGGATTCGGCTTTGACAAGATCGTATCGGAGGATGATACGTCGGATCGAGGAAGATAATGAGTCGGCAGAATAATAATATTACCGCTGATGGGAACAAATCGGCAAATAAAAGCGTCAAAACAATAGCGGTCATGATGGGGGCAACTGTGATCGCCAAACTGCTGGGAATGCTCAGGAGCGTTCTTATGGCGGGAGCATACGGAACGACACCTGCCGCAAATGCTTTTACTGCGGCATCAAAGCTGCCGCTTACATTTTTTGATCTGCTGCTTGCGGCATCTGTTTTAGGCTGCTTCATACCGGCGTATAACTCATTTTGCGGAAGCGAAAGAGATTCTAAAAAAGCGGATGATTTTGCCGCGGTGTTTCTCACATTCATAATCGTTGCGTGCGGAATATTGGCTGTTTTGGGTATCGTATTTGCCCGTCCGCTTTTAACGCTTATAGCACCGAATCTCGATGAGACTGCCTTTGAACTTGCGGTCGTTTTGACACGCATAATGTTTCCGCTCGTTATATTTACCGGCTCGGCTTATACACTTGTCGGAGTCCTGCAATCTAAGGGCTCATTCATTGCCCCGGCTATGATAAGTGCAATATCAAATGCCGGAGTTGTTCTGTATTTGGCAGTTATAGATCCGGCTCTCGGTGACAAGGGGATATACGGTCTTGCACTTGCTTATACGCTTTCATGGCTTATACAGCTCCTGACTCTCGCTCTGCCGCTCAAACGCTGTGGCTACAGTCTGCGGTTCGGCTTTAATTTTAAAGACCCGGCATTGCTGCGTGCCCTTAAGACTGCACCGCCGATAATGATCGGCTCATGGCTTGCTCCCGCAGGGACTCTTTTGGGTCAGTTCTTTGCGGCAAGAGTCGGTATACCCGGGGCGACCACCAATTTTGACTATGCGAATAACATATATATAATAATAGCCGGGACTCTGACCTATAGTATATGCAATTATACATTCCCGAAGATCTCGAAGCTTTCGGCTTTGGGAGACGAGGAAAAATTTGCAGCTATGGTCAGGAGTGGATTAAAGCTTGCGCTTTTCATAATAGTTCCGATAATGTCGGCTGCATTCGTTTTGAGTGGTGAAGGAGTTTCGATACTTTATTTGCGCGGAAAATTCACAGCCGAGGATGCGGCGAATACTTCGGCGGCATTGATACCGATACTTGCCGCTATGCCGTTTTTTGGAGTGACAGAATTGTTTTCGAGAGTGTTTTATTCAAAGAACGAGGTCAAGATACCTATGCTTGCGGCTGTTTTCGGAATAATCGGGAACGCAGTGGTCGGAGGAATATTGGTTAGCTTGAATATTTTCGGTATAAGCGCGGTTGGCATTGCAAACGCAGCCGGACAGATCATATCAGCATTGGTGCTGTTGATCGCAGCATATCGAAGGATTCCGGGACTTCTCGATAAGGTGTTTTTAAAGGACATATTAAAATTGATATTGGGCGGAGCTATCGTTTTTGTGGTATGTGCCTTGATGAAGGGAATAATAAAAAGCGATCCGTTCAATTCGAGCTTTATCGTAAATACTCTAAAGGCAGTATGTATATTCCTGCCTTCGGCTGCAATATACCTTGTCTATTCCAAAATCGTGGGACTCGGTCTTTTTGAGTCCGGAGAACAGAAAAATCTATAGTGAAGAGAGGGATTTTTATTGAATAATGTGAAACGAAAGTCTCCGTCGATACGTGAGCTTTTTGCTTCGTCGGCTTTTATCATATTCATCGTTGCGATAGCAACGATCATATACAAAAAGCTTCGAGAAGGTTTTTTCGGATCGATATTTACAGCTTACGACAGCGAAGCCTCCGCAGTATCAGAAAGCTGCACAGCAGGACTTATAAAAAGAGCTGCTGTCGGTGAACGCATAATTTATCCGACTAAGCAGCGAATAGCCAAAAGTGTTGAAAACAGTGTCATATTGACAGCTATAAGAAATATGAACACACGCCTGCTTGCTTGCCAGGTCAGAGTTTACGGACTGTTTTTATTCTCATTTGCTCTTTACAGTGCCATAGTCTATGTGTTTAAGGCTTTTTTCATTGAGCGAGGGGCAGCGGCTATAGATATTGGTCTGATAGTCACTCTCATATTTATGGTCATAGCATCTGTCGGACTTATTTCTGCAAGATGCACGCTTTCGCAGGCATTGCTCGGAAGCTCGCTCACCTGTTTCTTTTTATTTAATGTAGTTGGACTCAGAAGAGAGAGCCTTGATGGGATCGGAGAGAGCGAGGGACGCTTCAATGTTGCGTTTGTAGCAGGAATCGTTTGCGGTGTTATCTCATATTTTGTAAGTCCGGTGTATATACTTCTGGCGATGGCTGCTCTGATAGCCGCATATCTCGTACTGGTAAGCCCGGAGTTTGGAATACTTGCGATAATAACACTGCTTCCGTTTGCGCCAACAATGGGACTTGTAGCGACGGTTATGTATACTGTTCTCGCACTGCTTTTAAAGGTCGTTCGCGGAAAGCGTTCGATAAAGTTCGATCTGCTCGATTTTATCGTTCTTGCTTTTTTGATCTTGATGGTATTCGGTGGGCTTGTTGCGCTTTCGAACTCCAGCATAAAGCCGATGCTCGTGTATGTTGTGTTCATGGTCGGATATTTTTTGGTAGTTAATCTGATACGTTCGCGTGAGTGGCTCATGCGCTGTGTTGTCGGAATTATGCTTTCATCTACCATTGTCGCAATTTACGGACTTTTCCAAAACTTTTTCGGAATGGCTGAGACCACATGGCAGGATTCGGATATGTTCAGTTCTATAAAAGGACGTGTCGTATCGACATTTGAAAATCCCAATGTTCTTGCCGAATATCTTGTCATGGTGCTCCCATTGATGCTTGCAGTCTTTATAATAGCCAAAAAGCCCGAAGGAAAGGTGTTCTCGTTTCTTTGCATGGCAGCTTCTGGCGGATGTCTTATATATACATGGTCTCGCGGAGCATGGCTCGGATTCATGATCGGTGTTTTGATATTCATGCTGATGTATTCGAAAAAGACTCTTGCCGCAATGCTTTTCTGTGTTATCGGAATACCTTTTTTGCCGTTTGTCCTTCCCGAAAGTATTGTCCAAAGATTTACAAGTATAGGTGATCTCGGTGACTCTTCAACTTCTTATCGTGTTTATATTTGGAAGGGCGTGGTATCCATGCTCAAGGATCATTTCGTGACCGGAATAGGCATAGGGAATGATTCATTTAAGCTGGTATATCCCGCGTATGCACTTTCCGGTATCGAAAGCGCACCGCATTCACACAATCTGTATTTGCAGATAACAGTCGAGCTTGGGATATTCGGACTGATACTCTTCCTTGCGCTGCTGTTCGTTTGGGTGCAGAGCTGCTTTACGTTACATGTAAAGGAAAAGCGGAATACTAAATTTATAAATGCTGCGATATTCTGCGGACTTGTCGCGGTGCTGGCGCAGGGAATGACCGATTATATTTGGTATAATTACCGTGTATTTTTGATGTTCTGGCTGATGCTCGGACTTTCGGCGGCAAGTCGAAGGATACTGACTTCTACGGCACAGGAAAATATCATATGATTTTTAGGAGAACAGATGATGACTGAAACTAAGAAAAAACGCAGCTTCAATGTGGTCGATGCTTTGATCATACTGCTTATATTAGCTGTGGTGGCTGTCGGAGCGGTTCTGCTCTGGTCGAACAGCGGAAAAAACGGCAATGCCAATTCGTTTGAGATAGAATATGTGGTTGAATTCAGAACCATACGCGATGAATTTACCGACAATATAGAGATCGGAACAAAGCTTGTCGATTCGGCTAAAAAGTATCAGCTCGGAGAAGTCATAGACGTGAGCTCAACTCCGGCAAAATATACCGGAGTAGATCTCAACACGGGCGAACTCGTATACTATGATTATCCCGAGCATTCGGATCTTTCACTTACAGTCCGTACAGTCGCAGCTTTGGATGATGAAGGAATGTTCGTTATCGACAACGGCTATCGCATATCTGTCGGAACAACGATGTATATAAGGACTCCGAATTATGTAGGTACCGGATATTGCACGAAATTCAAGAAAATGGAGACAAGATAATGGCTGAGAACATTAAAACCACCGGAAAAAAGCTGCGGCTAAATATAATAGATTTTCTTATCCTAATAGTTATTATCGGTGCGGCTGTAGGCATTGCGCTTCGCATGGGTGTCGTTGAGAGAGTGACAAATCAATCCAATATGGAGGAAGCTAAGATCTCATTCCTGATACAGGACATCCAGGAGAGTTCAGCCGATTATTTCAAGACCGGAGATGTTTTTTATTCGGAAAATCTCGAATGTGAGCTCGGAAGACTTGAATCACGTCAGATAATGCCGGCAGAGGCGTTTATAGCAAATATCAACGGTGAGCTTATAAAAACTCATTCGTCAAACAATCGTATAGATGTACGTGCTACTGTCATAGGAGTCGGAACGTTTACCGATGAGGGATTTCTTTTGTCGGGAATAAATTTCATAGCTCCCGGCTCAGAGGTCAGAATTCAAAGCTCAGAGCTTGATGTAAATGCCATAATTACATCAATAGAGAGAGTCTCAAACGAGGGCTGAGCTTGGCGGTTCGCAAAAATGCCAGATAAAAAGTTCTGAAAGACTTGAAATTCTATGCAAAAAAACTATTGATTTTATCGCAAAAATCTGATATACTATAATTAGTATAATATTATCAGTAAAAATCCCGCCTATAGAAGAATTTCCGGCGCATCGGTTCGCCGGGCGGAGTAAAATTATTTATGAACAGGAGCGAATATCAATGACCTCACGCAACGTTACCATCCAGAACAATGTAGGACTTCATGCAAGACCGGCTACTTTCTTTATCCAGAAGGCTAATACTTATCAAAGCTCTGTCTGGGTCGAAAAAGAGGATCGCAGAGTCAATGCCAAGAGTCTTCTCGGTGTACTCTCTCTCGGAATTACCAAGGGTATGACTATAACTCTCATCGCTGACGGAAATGACGAAAAGGAAGCACTCGACGGACTTGCCGAGCTTATCGACACCGGTTTCGGCGAATAAGCACAAATCATTTTGGGCGGGGCGCGGTTTTTCCGGGACTCGCTCTTTTTATATCCAAAAGGAGGTCTCATGTCCTCAAATATCACACCCGATGAGCGGAGAGCAGAGCTTTTAGACAAGGCGAACCGACTTCCGCTCCGTCCGGGAGTATATATAATGCGCGATAAAAACGGTAAAGTCATATATGTCGGTAAATCGCGTGCGCTCAAGAATCGTGTTTCACAATATTTCCATGAGTCTGCGCATCATAATGAAAAGACCAAACGCATGGTGTCGAATGTATTCAGCTTCGACTATATTTTGACCGATACAGAAATAGAAGCACTTTCGCTCGAAAACGGGCTGATAAAGCAGTATACCCCGAAATATAATATAAAGCTTAAGGATTCGAAGACATATCCGTATATAAAGCTGACAATCAATGAAAGCTATCCGAAGCTCAGCGTGACCAGAAAAAGATTATCGGACGGCGCGAGATATTTCGGACCGTATTCAAGCACGGCAGCGGTATATTCGATACTCGGAACTGTTCAAAAGACCTTTGGGTTAGCTTCATGCAGCCGTGAATTCCCGCGTGATATAGGGAAGGAGCGTCCGTGTCTTAATAAGCATATCGGATTTTGCTGCGGACCTTGTACCGGAGAGATAAGCTCGGATGAATATAAGGCGATATTCAAGGATGTGATACCTTTTCTCAAGGGATCGTTCAAAGAATGTGAAAATTCCTTGCGTGAGCGCATGGAATATGCCTCCGAAAACCTTATGTTCGAGGCAGCGGCAAAATATCGAGACAGGATAGAGTCTCTCTCAAAGCTGTGGCAGAAGCAAAAGGTAGTAGGGCCTCCGGATATGGATGCCGATGTGATAGCGTTATATAGCGATGATATATGCTCCTGCATATCGGTCTTTTATATTCGAAGCGGCGGAATAACAGATACCGAGAATTTTACCTTCACAGCCGATCAAATAATAGATGAGGAAGCTCTTGCCGGATTTGTAAATGAGCTTTATTCCTTGAGAGAATATGTTCCGAGGGAGATAATGCTCGATTTTTCTCTTTCCGATGAAGACATAGCTGCGCTCACCGAGCATATTTCTTTAAAGGCAGAGGTAAGGACTGAGATAAAAACACCGGAGCGCGGTGATAAAAAACATCTTTGTGAGATGGTGCGCGACAATGCAAAGCAGCAGGCGTTATTGTACAGATCTCAGACTGAGAAGGATAACAAGACGCTTGTCAGATTAGCTCAGCTTTTGAAGCTTGAGGTAGTCCCCGACAGGATAGAGGCATATGATATATCAAATTTCGGAAAGGATAATATAACCGCCGGAATGGTCGTTGTCGAGGATTCAAAATTAAAAAAAAGCGATTACCGCACATTTAAGATCAAGACGACAGACGGGATAGATGACTACGGTGCTATGCGTGAAGCACTTTCCAGACGGCTCTCGCATCTTACTGATGAGTCCTTCGGAGCTGCGCCGGATCTTATACTGCTCGATGGTGGGCGCGGTCATGTGTCGGTCATTCGAGACCTTATGGCTGAGCTTGGCTGTGAGATACCGGTGTTCGGAATGGTCAAGGATGAGTTCCATAAAACAAGAGCATTGACCGATGATGAAAATGAGGTTAATATTGCAAAGGATCAGGCACTGTTTCAGTTTATATATAAATTGCAGGAGGAAGTCCATCGATATACGATAACACGAATGCAAAATGCGAAATCCAAGGCTATGAAGCATTCGACACTTGAGGATATTGAAGGCATAGGACCTGTAAAGGCAAAGGCACTTCTGGCGCATTTCAGAAGCCTCGCTGCGATAAGGACTGCCGACAAGGAAACTCTAATGCAGGTAAAGGGTATAACCGAAGCGAATGCCGAAGCTATAATGCGAGAATATAATTAGATTCGGATAATATTAAAAGGGTATTTAGTTCAAAGCTCCGTATCGGAGCGGAAAGGAAGCTTTTGAGCTTTCAAAAGCTATGGTAATAACTTATGAGAATAATTACAGGAACGGCACGCGGGGCAAGGCTTGCGACTCTCGAAGGAGAAGCTACCAGACCAACGGCTGAAAGAGTCAAGGAAGCTGTTTTCAGCATGATACAATTCGACCTCATGGATACTACAGTGCTCGATCTTTTTGCCGGAAGCGGACAGATGGGACTTGAAGCACTCAGTCGAGGAGCTCAAAAGGCACATTTCATCGACAGATCCTCAGATGCAGTTGATATTATAAAGAAAAATGCAGAAAAAACACATCTTATCGAAAAGTCAAGTATTTTCTGCACCGATTCTATAGACTATTTGAAGCGTTCGAAGGGACGCTGCAAGTTTGACTATGTATTTATCGATCCTCCGTATGGCAGCGGACTTGTTCAGGAATCCTTGAAGCTGCTGTCTGACGGTGCTATGCTCAATGACGGTGCATGGCTCATAGTCGAAGATGAGACCGAGGATATTTTTTCCGGCGATGAAGAGCTTGCGTCTCGATTCAATATTGAGAGGTCTAACCGATACGGACGCATATATATAACTGTTTTGACTGTAAAATGAGCATGGAGCGTATCACTAAGGCACTTATACCGGGCAGCTTCGATCCGCCGACTATCGGTCACTACGACATAGCCAAAAGAGCAGCGAGAATATTTGATGAGGTATATGTTGTTATTTTTACAAACAGCTCAAAGCGCGGAAGATTTTCTCCCGAGCAGCGGCTTGAGATGCTCGAAGCGGCATTTGCAGGGGACGAACGGATAAAAGTCGGGATATGCAGCGGACTTTTGGCGGATTATGCGGTCGATAACGGCATAACCGCTCTTGTTAAAGGGGCACGAGGTGCGGTCGATTTCGACTATGAGCTTTCGCTCTCACTTATAAACCGTTCACTTGAAAGTGAGCTTGATACCATGATTTTACCGACAAAGGCAGAATATATGTGTGTAAGCTCAACGATGGTATCTGAGCTTATAAAGTACAATAAGCCGTATGAAAGATACCTTCCCGATGGTGTCGGGGAAATAGTCACAAAGTACATTTCGAATTAACAATTACAAAACAAAATATATGATTTCTCCGCTTTTAGATCGACTTTTGTGCTATTTTGATATAAAAGTCTCTGAGGGCGGAGAAAAAATTTGCATATCCGTAAAAAAATTCTCAGAAAAACTCTTGAAAAATATTGAAAATTGCGCTATAATAATAAGCGGATAAATTTATAATATTTATGAAACGGAAAACAAATGAACGATACAAATATACCGGTATTTTCGCATTATTCGGTGCTGCTTTCTGAGTCTGTGGACGGTCTTGCGATAAAGCCGAATGGAATTTATGTTGACTGTACGCTCGGCGGCGGCGGTCATTCACTTGAAATATTAAAAAGGCTTGACGGCGGACGGCTCATTGCAGTCGATCAGGATGCCGATGCTATTGTCGCTTCGAGACTCAGGCTTTCGGAATATCTCGATAAGGTCACATTCGTACACGATAATTTTTCAAATATCGACTCGGCTCTCAAGGAGCTTGGAATAGAGAATATAGACGGTGCGGTGATAGACCTCGGAGTTTCATCGTATCAGCTTGACACTCCCGAACGCGGATTTTCATATATGAACGATGCGCCGCTCGATATGCGTATGAATCCTGAAAGCAGTCTTACTGCTCATGAGGTCGTGAATTCATATTCCGAGTCGGAGCTTAAGCGGATAATTTCGGATTACAGTGAAGAACGCTTTGCCGGCCGCATAGCTTCGAAAATATGTATCGCAAGAGAAACAAAGCCGATAGATACTACATTCGAATTGGTCGATATAATCCGTTCGGCGATCCCTGTGAAGGCTCGTGAAGACGGTCCTCATCCCGCAAAGCGAACATTCCAGGCAATACGCATAGAGGTAAATTCCGAGCTGTCGATCATTGCACCGACACTTGATAGGCTCGTTGAAGCTCTTAAGCCTGGTGGAAGACTTTCGGTCATAACCTTCCATTCGCTTGAGGACAGAATAGTTAAACAGAGCTTTGGAGGGTATTCGAAGGGCTGTACTTGTCCTCCGGATTTCCCGGTATGTGTGTGCGGAAACAAGCCAAAGGCAAAGGTGCTGACACATAAGCCGATTCTTCCGTCAGAGCGTGAGCTAAGCGAAAATCCGCGTTCAAGAAGTGCAAAACTCAGAATAATAGAAAAGCTGTGAGCTTTCACGGCAGATACCGAAAGGAGGAGCTATGACCGGTACTGCACCGAAGCAAAAACAAGGTCAAAGAGCGAATGCCGGTATACGGCAGCCGCAGGGGGCATATACAGAATACAGGCAACGTGCCGATGGTATGCCTCGAAACGGATATGCGAATAAGCAGTCTGTCAGACATATGGCCGAGCCGAACAGCCGAAATCTTCCGCAGACTGCGCCTGTGCGTCAGATGACACGAGATGAAGCCATAAGTCGAAGTCGCAGTGCGGAAAGACGCAGAAGAGAAGCTTTGCAGCGTCAGGAGGAAGCACGCAGACTTGCTTTGGAAACGCAGAAGCGAGCTTCTGCGGCGGCGAAAAGAGCAGCACGTAAGGCAAGGAAGGCTCAGGCTGACCTTTATCGTGAGCTGAGAAATCTCAACACTATAAAGACCGACAGCCGATACACCTTCCCACTTGCAATAATCATGACTGCTTTGGCGTTTACGATGCTTATACTTGCAATAGTTACGACTTCTGTTCAAATAAGCGAGGTAACTACCGAAAATTCGACGCTTCAGCGTACATATGATTCACTTGTTTCGGATGAAAATAAGCTGAGGATGGAGCTTGAGGTTCGAGATGATCTTCGCACTGTTGAGAATCTTGCCAAGAACGAATACGGAATGGTCAAGCAGGATCAGGTCGAGCGATATTATTTGCGCACCTACAATGCTGATAAGATCGAGCTTATCGAGGAGGAAGAGGTGGTCGAGAAAGAATCGTGGACGGATAAATTCACCGATGCTCTCAGCGCGGTCGGAAAACGAATATTGTCATTCTTTAAGTAAATCAATGGAGAAAAACGCTGCTTTTACAGAAAGGATGGGATGCTGATGGCATCGTCAAAGGGAAGAAACAGAACCGGAACCAGAATACTTGTGTTCGCAGTGATCGTTGTGACATGCCTTGTGCTTTTGTTGTTCAGGCTTTTTGATCTGCAGGTGGTCAATTACGATAAATATCAGGAGATCGTAATGAATCAGCTGACTCGCGAAACGAATACGACTCCTGAACGCGGAAAAATATACGATACCAACGGAAATCTGCTTGTAACGAACACCACGGTATACAGAGTGTTCATATCTCCTTACGATATAGCCGGTGGTGAGGATGTCTTCTCGGAGATACCCGAGGATGAATACGATATGCAGCTTTCGGTCATGGCATCAACAATATCACAGAATGAAAATGCCGTGCTCATTGCGAAAAAGTGTGAAGAGCTTTTGGGTGTTGACTATGAAACGACCATGGAAAAAGCCAAAAAGATAACAAGACGCGATGAGACAATAATGAAAAATGTCGATCCCGATACGGCTTCTGAGCTAAGGCAGTTTATAAGCGATAACGGACTTACGAATATGCTCTGTTTGTCAGCCGATTCAAAGCGGTATTATTGTTACGGAGACCTTGCGTGTCATGTGCTTGGATTTACAAATTCCGAAGGAGACGGTGTATACGGTATTGAATCGACCTACAATGATTATCTTAACGGTGTGTCCGGAAAATACATAACTGCACGTGATGCGCTCGGTCAGGATATGCCGTTCAAGTATGAAAGCTATGTAGGTGCTGAGAACGGTGCGAATCTGGTTATCACGATAGATCTGCGTTTGCAGTACGAGCTTGAAAATCAGCTCAAAGCGGCATATGATGCGGCTCTGCCGTCCGAGAGGGTCTGCGGACTTGCTATGGATCCGAATACCGGTGCGATACTTGCAATGGCGGTATATCCGAATTATGACTGCAACAGCCCGTATGAATTGGCTGAGGAGTTTTTGTCGGAGCTCAGTACATCCGAGTATGAAGAGGGCTCTGAGGAATACAACAGCCTGAAATCCTCGCTTATCTACAAGATGTGGAACAACAAGGTCGTATCAGAGACATATGAGCCGGGTTCGACCTTTAAAGTCATAACCGCTTCAGTTGGTCTTGAAGAAAATGTTGTGACCCCTGAGGATCATTTTTTCTGTTCGGGAAGCTATAAGGGCGAAGGCTTTGCCAATGCGATAAGCTGTCATAAGACTCAGGGACACGGTGAGGTCACATTTGCACGCGGACTTCAGCAGTCCTGCAACCCGACACTCATGCAGCTTATTGAAAAGATCGGTCGAAGCACATTCTATAAGTATTTCGAAGCATTCGGATATACCGGAAGAACAGGTGTAGACCTTCCGGGTGAAGCTTACGGAATATATCTTGAGGAAAGTGCGATGCACGCAACGGAACTTGCGGTATATTCCTTCGGACAGACATTTAAATGCACTCCGTTGCAGCAGCTGACGGCGATATGTGCTGTTGCAAACGGCGGGTATCTCATTACTCCTCATGTTTTGAAGGAAATGGTTGATGATGACGGAAATGTTATATACAGCTACGAATCCGAGGAAAAGTTACAGATAATAAGCGAAGAGACCTGCAAAACAGTCTCATCGATACTTGCCGAGGGCGTTGCGACTGACGGAGGTGCGAAAAACGCATATGTCAAAGGCTACAGTATAGCCGGAAAGACAGGAACATCGCAGAAACAGGATAAATGGGTATATCAGTACGATGAAGAGGGAAATATAATTCCCGGAAGCGGTGAAAGACCTTATCGTATAGGCTCTACGATGGCATATGCCCCGGCAGATGATCCTCAGATAGCAGTCCTCATAATGGTAGATGAACCGACCGGAGGAAACTCATACGGAAGTGTTGTCGCAGCTCCTTATATTGCAAAATTTCTTGAAGCTGCGCTGCCTTATCTCGGAATCGATCCTGTATATACCGAAGAGGAGCTTGCGAGTGTCGATGTCGGAATAACGAATCTTGTCGGACTCAACTATGATGATGCCTGCCTGTATCTCAGTAACCGAAAGCTCAGCTTTAAGAAGGTCGGAAAAGGAAATACTGTCACAGCACAGTCACCCGCCGGTGGAAGCCGTCTCTTGACTGAGAGCGGTGTGGTATATCTGTATACCGATGAACGACAGCCCGAGGATAATATCGAGGTGCCGGATCTCATGGGAATGACGGCTCTCGCGGCGAACCGACTCGTTATAAATTCAAGCCTTAACATAAAGATCGAGGGCGCAACGAACTATGCAAACAGTACCGGTGCGGTAGTTGTAGCACAGTCGCCTGCGGCGGGAACTATGGTGACTAAGGGAACTATAATCACGGTAGAGTTCAGACATATGGACGGTACGGATTAAACTTTGCAGATAAAGAATATATTGCTCCTTCACAGCGTAAATATTATTAAAATATTTTCGAAGTGTGAGGGAGCATACGATGAAATTATCTGAGCTTGTTTCGGATGTTGAAATTATCGATTCCAATCTTAGCTCTGACCCGGAGATAAACAATCTGCGTACAAATTCTTTTGAGGTTGAGAAGGGAGATGTATTTATCGCTGTCGCGGGCAGTGAGCACGATGGTCATGATTTTATCTGTATAGCGCATGAGCGCGGAGCGGTTTTGATCGTGACCGAAAGAATGACCCCATATCTTGAAAAGCATTCAGAGATCGACTTTATTCTGGTAAAAAGCACTCGTTTTGCCGTTTCTCATATGTGGAATGCCTTTTGCGGCAGACCTTCAGACAAAATGATATTTGTTGCGGTGACGGGAACCAACGGAAAGACTTCGACTACATATTTTCTGCGTGAGATATTTAACAGAGCCGGATATATTACTGGTGTCGTGGGTACTGTAAAATGCTTTTCGGGCAGCAGAACCGATGTTATTGGCGAAAGTCATGTAAATTCTATGACAACTCCGCCGCCCGAAAAGCTGTATCCCGAACTTGCTCGAATGGTCTCGGATGGTGTTGAGATCGTTTTTTTAGAGGCATCGTCACACGCTTTGGCACAGTATCGGTTAGATCCGATAAACTTTGCACTTGCAATATTTACTAACCTGACTCCGGAGCATCTTGATTATCATGGAGATATGGATAGTTATTTTGATGCAAAGCTGAGACTGCTTAAGCTTTCTGATTGTGCGCTTGTGAATGCGGATGACAAGTGGATGAGCAGGATAGTCGGATATGACGATATTCCGATAAAGACCTTTTCTGTTGAGAGAAATGCCGATTTCAGAGCTATTGAGGCACGATGCCGTATAGATTTCCCGGGGATCGCGTATAGATTTTCCGAAAATGCGTCGAATATTGAAATTGAATGTCCTATCGAAGGTAAGTTCATGATATACAACACGTTGGCTGCGGCATCTGCGGCTCGGCTTTTCGCTGTAAGACCTCAGGTAATAAAAGAAGCGCTTGTTTCAATGCCGCAGATACCGGGAAGGATGGAGCATCTTTCAATACCGAATGACTTCGGATTTGAGGTATATATTGACTATGCGCATACTCCTGAGGCTCTGAAGCTGGCACTTGATACTCTTAAGGCACGGAAAAAGCCGAATGGGCGCATTATAGTTCTTTTTGGGTGCGGAGGTGATCGCGACAGTACTAAGCGTCCGGCGATGGGAAGGATCGCATCCGAAAATTCCGATCTTGCGGTGGTAACTAGCGATAACAGCAGAAGCGAAAATCCGCGAACGATAATTTTTGACATAATCAGGGGAATAGCAGATCGAAGCAACTGCCGCGTTATCGAAAAACGCGAATGCGCGATAAATTATGCTCTGAACGAACTTTGCAAGGATGATATTCTGTTGCTTGCAGGTAAGGGGCATGAAGATTATGAAATAGATTCGTTCGGAAAGCACAGCTTTTCCGAGCGAGATATAGTAAATGATTTTATTGAAATGCGTAAAAGTTTCTGACCTCATGTGTTAGGTTGGATAAATAAAAATATATGATCAAATTTTGCAACCAAACTCCTTACACAAAAGGAGAGAAAGGATGCTTTTGTTTTTCAAAAGCTATGATATAAAAATGAGCATCAAGTTCAAAAAAGAATTTTTAACATTGGGAGAGCTTGCGGCTCTTCTCGGACTTCCGAATCAAGGTCGTCTTCCGATAAACAGCGTGACCACAGATTCACGTGAAACCGAATCCGGTTCGCTTTTCGTTGCTCTCAAGGGCGATAGATTTGATGGACACGATTTTATACCTCAGGCGATTGCAAGGGGGGCATCGGCTGTTATAGCAGAACGTATGCCAGAAGGGCTTTCGGACGATGAGAAGCTGAGAGTCCTTGTTGTTCCGAATGCGCTCGAAGCACTCGGAAAGGTCGCCAGAGCATATAAGTCGCGTATAAAGCCGCGGACTATCGCCGTTACCGGAAGTGTCGGAAAAACAACAACGAAGGAGTTTATATATGCGGTCTCCAGCGCGAGATATTTGGCTCACAAGACCGAAGGAAACTTCAACAATGAGCTTGGAATGCCGTTGTCGGTGCTGAGTATGCCTGAGAGCGCACAGGTCTGTGTGCTTGAGATGGGCATGAGCAGAACCGGCGAGATCTCGCGCATGACAAAGATCGCACAGCCTGACATCGCTGTAATAACGAATATCGGAAACTCACATATAGAAAATTTGGGTTCTAGAGAAAACATCTGCAAGGCTAAGCTTGAAATAGTTGACGGTATGTCTCCTACAGATTATCTGATACTCAATGCTGACGAGCCGATGCTCTTTGCTCAGAAGGGAAAGCTCGAACAAAATATAATATTTGTATCACTTCAAAATCCGCAGGCAGACTATCGTGCGCTCAACATACGTGAATATGAGGACAGCACAGAATTTGATCTGGTCGCCGGAACGAGAGTTGTTACGAATGTCCGCATACCGACTATAGGTCGTCATAACGTTTATGATGCGACATTTGCATTTGCTGTGGGCATACTTCTCGGAATGAGTGACGATGAGATAAAGCGCGGACTTATGTCGTTCAGGAACACCGGAATGCGTCAGAATATATATGAATACGGCGGAATAACTCTTATAGAGGATTGCTATAATGCCGGTCCTGAGTCGATGAAGGCTGCGATAGAGGTACTTGCGAAGCTCGCGGACAAGAATCACTGCCATTCGATCGCTGTCCTCGGAGATATGCGTGAGCTTGGAGATTATTCGAAGCAGCTCCATATGGAGATTGGAACTCTTGTCGCTTCAAGGCATATAGATTATCTTGTCACCTTCGGACGTGAAGCTGAGAATATTGCTCTCGGAGCGATAAATCATGCCTTCAAGCCCGATAATATCAGTATAAATACGAATGTCGAAGCTCCTGAGACAACGGCTAAAGTGATATACGAACTGGCAAAGCGCAATGATGCAGTTTTGTTCAAGGCAAGCCGCGCTGTAAGGCTTGAACGAATAATTGACGAGCTCAAAAAGCTACTCGATGATAATATGTCGGTCTGAGGTTTGGAGAACTTTTTATCATGATAGTATATTTCATTACTGCACTTATCCTTACATTTGTCCTTACCGCAGTTGCCGCACGTATCCTTATTCCAAAGCTTAAGAGCATGAAGCTCGGACAAAAGATACTCGATATTGGTCCGCGTTGGCACAAGAGCAAGGAGGGAACTCCTACGATGGGCGGAATAAGCTTTATCATAGCTTCACTTATAGTTTTTGCGATACTTGCGCTGATAGCTTATTTCAACGAAGCGTTTGAAGGCTTTGAGAAGGCTTTTATAGTCCTGATGCTTGCGTTTGCAAACGGTGCGGTAGGTGTTGTCGATGATTTGACTAAGTTCAAAAACCATCAGAACGAAGGACTCACGCCTTCTCAGAAGTATCTGCTTCAGCTGATCTGTGCAGGTGCATTTCTGGCTGCCCTTAAGCTGACTGGGAACATTTCGACTGAGCTGTATATACCGTTTGTCGGCATAAATATCGAGCTTGGAATATTTTATTATATATTCTCGATACTTTTAATAACCGGCATAGTGAATGCGGTCAACCTGACTGATGGTATAGACGGGCTTGCAAGCTCTGTTACGTTGGCCGTTGGCGCATTTTATGCGGTCGCTGCATTTTCATTGGGAATACTTCCCGAAGCTGTAATCGCCGGAATAATGATGGGCGCGTGCCTCGGCTTTTTGGTTTACAATTTCTATCCGGCACGAGTCTTTATGGGAGATACCGGATCTCTGTTTCTCGGTGGTATTGTTGTCGGAGCAGCATATTCGCTCGGAAATCCGCTTATAGTAATAATTATCGGAATAGTTTATATCTGTGAGACCGTGTCGGTCATAATGCAGGTAAGCTATTTTAAATTGACTCACGGAAAGCGTATATTTAAGATGACTCCCATACATCACCACTTTGAAAAATGCGGTTGGTCAGAGCTGAAAATAGTTGGCGTATTCTCGCTTGTCACAGTTATTGCCGGTATCGTTGCATTTTTCGGTCTGTGAGCTTGATGGTTTTTGAAAAAAATTTGATTGAATCGAGGTGAGCCGTTTGCAAAATGATCGCGGAAGCTACAGATATACAACATCGTCTGGAAAACATACCGTCAGCGGACAGAAACAAGCTTCAAATTCAACCCGTTATAATGGTCAAGACCGAAATAAAAACAGCGGTTCACGGCAAAGTGATAATATTTCTGTAAATCGTTCAGCCGCACGTCCGCGACAGAACAACGGTCGTGAGCCGTATCCGATGAGAAATGTTCAGGGTGGACAAAGGAATGCGTCTCATAGTGCTGCTCAAGACGCACGTGTGCCTCAAAGCACTGGCATGAGCAGATATGAGCTTGGTTCGAAGAAACGTCAAAGAAACGGCTCACAGGCTGTCACAAGACATACCGAACAGGCTCTTGCTCCAAACACATCAAAAAAAGGTGTCATCGGCTACTGGAAAAGCGTATTTGCTCTTACTCCGAGCGAGGAAAAACATAACGAAGTCGTTCCGCGAATCGTTGAGGGCTATGATTATGTGTTTTTGATAATAGTTATAGTCTTGCTCGCATTCGGAAGCGTCATGGTCTATTCTGCGAGCTACGCTTATGCGAAGAGCCGTTATGATGACAGTTATTATATAATAACCCGTCAGGCGATATTCATGCTGATCGGATTCGTGGGTATGTTTGTTGCAATGCACATTCCACCGGATGTTTACAAGCGGTTTGCGCCATTGATATTTTTAGCCTGTTTCTTTCTTCTCTGCCTTGTACCGATCCCAGGTATAGGTGTAGTCAAAAAAGGTGCAAGGCGATGGCTGAATATCGGAATAGACTTTCAGCCTTCCGAAGCGATGAAATTCGGTCTTGCCGTTATGCTCGCATGGTATTTTGACAGGTATCAGAAGCGCGTTCGTGATTACACGAATTTCTGGAGGGCTTCTGCCTTCGGAGTCTTTTTTCCGTATGTGATAGTCGGAATCACCTGTATCCTGATAGTTCTTGAAAAGCATCTTTCGGGTACTGTCATAATGTTCATGATCGGTACTATAGTCATATTTGCCGGAGGAGCTATGAAGCGTTGGATAATAGGTCTGTTCGGCGCGGGTGGCTTTGCGTTGCTTATGATCGGTCTGTTTACCGACTATACAAAGCGCAGATTTGACCTTTGGCTTCATCCGGAGGATCACCCGCTCGATGGCGGTTGGCAGACCTTGCAGGGACTTTATGCGATAGGTTCCGGCGGATTTTTCGGAGTCGGAATCGGTGAGAGCCGTCAAAAGCATCTGTATGTTTCGGAACCGCAGAACGACTTTATTTTCACAATAGTATGTGAGGAGCTTGGATTTGTCGGGGCGGTTGCGGTTATCGCGCTTTTTATGCTTTTTATATACCGCGGTATGGTTATTGCAATGCGTGCGCCTGATACATTTTCATCGCTACTCGTCATCGGAATAATCGGAAAGGTCGCGATACAGGCGATACTGAACATAGCGGTCGTTACAGGTTCGATACCGAACACAGGAATATCTCTTCCGTTCTTCTCATACGGAGGAACATCGCTCTGCATACTTATGGTGGAAATGGGCGTGGTTCTGTCTATATCAAGGTATTCCAAGCAACTGAAATAGACCTTTTGCCTACCATTTGACAACGATTTTAGGAGAATTTTATGAATGTACTTGTTACCGGCGGCGGAACGGGAGGACATGTGAATCCTGCCCTTGCAATTGCCGGAAATATAAGAGAAAATCAGTCCGGAGCGAATATCGCTTTTGTCGGGACTTCGCACGGCATTGAGAATAAGCTCGTGCCAAAAGAAGGCTATGAGCTGTATCATGTCGAAGTGCAGGGCTTCAAACGCAAATTGACGCTTTATAATGTGAGATCGGCGTGGCTTGCGTTCACTTCGCCTATGAAGGCAAAAAAACTTATACGCAGCTTCAAGCCGGATATAGTTATCGGCACAGGTGGATATGTCAGCTGGCCACTCCTTAAGGCTGCATCGGCTATGGGCATACCTACTGCGGTACATGAATCGAATGCTATTCCCGGAGTTGCGGTCAAGATGCTGGCAAAATATGTTGATCGGATATATGTGAACTTCGATGCCACCGCAAAATCTCTCGGTGAAGAATATGCTTCGAAAATTTTGAAGACCGGAAATCCGATAAAGCCGGAATTTGCGTCACTTGACTATAAAAGCGCACGCGAAAAGCTTGGGATAACCGGAAAATACAAAACATTTCTGCTTTCATACGGCGGCAGTATGGGTGCTGAGAAGGTCAATGATGAAATGCTTGACTTTATGAGAGATTATACCTCGAAGCATCCCGAAGTTCTTCACGTACACGCTACCGGAGCTATAGAATATGAGGCGGCTACCGCAAAATTTAAAGAATACGGTCTTGAAAAATTTGAAAATATCAAGCTGCTCGAATATATTTATGATATGCCTGTCGAGATGGCGGCTGCTGATGTGATAGTGAGCCGAGCCGGGGCTATGACTCTTTCGGAGCTTTCGGTTCTCGGAAAGTGCTGTCTTCTTATTCCGTCACCGCACGTCACAGACAATCATCAATACAAAAACGCAAAGGTGCTCGCCGATGCCGAGGCAGCATTGCTCTTCGAGGAAAAGGATTTGACCGAGGGGGTAATTTTAAATGCACTCGGATCACTCATAGAGGATTCCGAAAGGCGTGACAGAATGAGTAAAAATATATCGGCATTTGCTCTTCCGGATGCGAATCGTGACATATATTCAGACCTTATGAAGCTTGCCGAGTCAAAAAAGTCATCAAAATAAAAATAATGTATAAATAAACGCAAATTGACTTGACTTTTTGAATATTGCTGTGTTATAATATATAATAGACATGTTCGAAAGCTCGGCATTTTGCCGTGCGTAAATTTCGAATGGTTTAAAGTCGGGAATATTCGCAAAAACGGAGGAAAAATGAACAGCTATGCAAATGAGCGCACGGATGAGCGTTTTTCCAACGTTGACCCGAGCGAGCTTCATAAACTGAAAAGCAGGGAGACCTTAAAGCATTTTCAGCGTCATAACAGAATGCGAAAAAGCTTGGGAAAATTTCTGCGGATCGTCATATTCTTCGTAATGATCGCGGTGTTTGCGGCTGTCTGCCTTGTCAAGGTATTCGTGATCCAAAATGTCGAGGTAGTCGGCACAGATCGATATACAGGTGATGAGCTTATAGAAATACTCGGTGTTGAAAAAGGAGACAGTCTTTATTCTGTCAGCTCAAAAAATATCGAATCACTTCCTGCTAAGCTATCATTGGTCAGATCGGTAAAAATTTCAAGAAAATTACCTCAGACGCTCATAATAACTTTTACGGAGGATGAGCCGATATATTATTGTGAGCTGTACGGTGAATATTTTTTGCTATCGGATACTCTCAGAGTACTTGACCGCGTATTTACCGAGGAAGCTGTGAGCTATGATGAACTGATTCGTTTGGAGCTTCCGCCGGTCGATCGTGCTATCGTTGGCGATACCATCGAATTTGACAGCGATGCGGATATGAAATACGTGACTGCGTATCTTTCGGTGCTCGAATCGAGTACTATCCGTGAGCGAGTTGACGCTTTTGATCTTCGTGACAAGTTCAAGCTTGAGATGATATGTGACTCAAAATTTCTTGTTGAGCTATCAGACGGAGAGGAGCTTGCAACAAAGCTTTCAACGCTTGCTCAGGTGCTTGCTCAGGATGTTATGCTGGAGAGAGGAAAATCCACCATAGATCTCACCAATCCGGCAGAGACACGGGTCATTTCGGATATTACCGGTGATGTGGCATTCAGCCGTGACATATGACAAAGCGGAAAATTTTCAGTAAACGCACTATTAATTTTCGCAAAACCGCTTGAAAAACAGGCGAAATAATATTATCATATATAAGTAAAAAACAGACAAAGTGAATTTCAGGAGGATACACAAATGGCATACGAAATCGATGATAACTTCGACAGCGGCGTAAATATAAAAGTAGTGGGCGTAGGCGGCGGCGGAAACAACGCAGTCAACCGCATGATCTCCACTAATATACGCGGTGTGGAATTTATCGCTATAAATACCGATAAGCAGGCTCTCATAAATTCCAGCGCAACAAATAAGATCGCTATCGGTGAAAAGCGTACAAAGGGACATGGCGCGGGATCGAATCCCGATGTTGGCGCACAGGCTGCCGAAGAGAGCATTGATGATATTAAGAATGCTATAAGCGGTGCTGATATGGTATTCATTACCGCAGGAATGGGCGGCGGAACAGGTACCGGTGCAGCTCCGGTAGTCGCAAAGGCAGCTAAGGATATGGGTATCCTTACCATTGGTGTTGTGACCAAGCCGTTCTCATTCGAAGGAAAGAGACGTATGAGTCAGGCAGAAGAGGGAATCAAGAAGCTTATTGAATCTGTAGATTCTCTTGTCATCATCCCGAACGAGCGTCTTAAGGAAGTTTCCGATACAAGGATAACTCTCATGAATGCCTTTACTGAGGCTGACGATGTTCTTCGTCACGGTGTACAGTCTATCTCTGACCTTATCAATGTTACCGGACTTGTCAACCTTGACTTTGCCGATGTTTCTGCGATCATGATGAACGCAGGATATGCACATATGGGTGTCGGTTCTGCTACCGGTAAGGACAAGGCTACACTTGCGGCTAAGGCTGCTATCTCCAGCCCGCTGCTTGAGACCTCTATAGCAGGCGCACGCGGCATAATCATCAACGTTACAGCTTCGCCCGACATCGGACTCGAAGAGGTAGATATTGCTTCCTCGATGGTCAGAGAAGAAGCACATCCCGATGCAAACATTATCTGGGGTGCTGTACTTGATCCCAGCCTTGAGGACGAGATGCAGGTCACGGTAATCGCTACCGGATTTGACAATGTTCCGAAGTCTATGCAGAATACTATAGCTGCACAGAAGGCTGCTGCAGAAGCTGCCGCACAGAAGGCCGCAGCTGAGGAAGCTGCACAGAAGGCTGCCGCAGAGGCTGAAGCCAAGACTGCCGGAAACACCGAAGAGTCCGAAGAAAAGAAGGAGAAGCCGAATGAACTCATCTCCGATGATGATTTCGGTGAAATACTCGGTATCCTCCAGAAGAACAGACGCGACAGATAATTTAAAAATATTTTTAGCAAAACCGATAAACTTTTTAAGCTGTCCGTAAAACATAAGAACCGACCTGTGTTCCGTTCACAGGTCGGTTTTTTATATTCACGGATATACTTTTAAAGCATTGTACGTTTATTTGAGATCGTGCTCATAATTCCTTTCTTAACAGAACGTATTTATCTGTTCTTAGGACTTCTGTAAATCCATATTTAAGAAACAACTCAACAGAAGGATTATCTATGGCAATATCATCATAAAGCTCGTGTATTCCTGCATCCTGTGCTGCTTGACATAAAAGCAGCAATGCCTTGCTGCCGATGCCTTTTTTGCGATAAGGAGCGTATATAATTATATCGGCAATATATATCTGTCGTTCTTCATCAAAGTGATATGCTGCTTCTCCTACAAAATCGTCATCGCTTTTGATATATCTGTAGAAGCGTTTGCCTTTGTGATCTAAAATCCATCTGTCATACCAGGCTTCATGGAGTTCCTTTGGAAAGTGGATAGTTCCGCCGTAATCATGGTTGTATGACATTGTATCTTCATCGCTCAGCATTCGTTCTTTAAACCACAGATCATAGATATTTGGTTTGTATAATTCGATCATCTTGCTACCTTTCCGTATTTTATTTGTGATCTGTATATGCAATAAAAGTCCCGATATTTCTGTTCGGGACTGGATATACTTTATAATTGAAAATCGTTTTGTATCAGATATTTGTTTTCTCCCATGTATATCTTAGCACCGTTTTCCACATACAGCTGAAGCAGCATATCGTCTATCTTGCTGTCGGTTATTATGGCATTTGGCGAACTGATCTCGCATACCTTTATAGGAGATGTAGTTTCGAATTTTGAGCTGTCTGCGAGAATAAATACGGTGTCGGATATACTCATCAGCGCAGTGTGCAGCTCATAAAATTCTCCGGTATTTATCGTTATGCCGTATCTTGTAGATATTGCCGACGGAAACAGAAAGCTCTTTGAAACGTGCAGCTTTTTAAGAGATTCTATAGCCAAAAAGCCGTGAAAAACACGTTCTGCCGCAAGATATTCGCCGCCTGTTGTTGTTAGCTTGAAATTCGGTTTTTCCGAAATGATGTCTATAACATCGCGTGAATATGTTATGATGTTCAAGCGTTCGAATTTTTCGCAGAGCACCTTTGCAAATTCGATTGCGGTACTTCCTGCATCGACCGCTATGACATCGTTTTCGCAGATCAATTCCGCCGCTTTCATAGACAATTCGCGTTTTAAATCTTGATTTTCGGTGAGTCTTTCATGCAGGGAGGTCATTCCGCGCATCTGATCTGAGATCGATACAGCTCCACCGTGTACGCGTTCAAGAAGTCCCTTGCGTTCAAGTGTTGCGAGATCACGGCGAATTGTCTCTATAGAAACACCGAATCTTTGTGTAAGCTCCGAAACTGCGACTGAACGCCGATTTTTCAGTATTTCAAGAATTATATTATATCTTTCATTTGCAAGCATATGCAAAACCTCCACATAAACGCAGCAAAATGCGGTGAGTCGATAATTTTTATGCCCTTACGGATAAGCTCCGAAAGGGCAGTATTTATCTTTTACACATTCCGTTTCCGAGGATAATAAATCCGTCTGCTGTGTAAAAATCATCATTGTCGCTGATAACGTCTGTACAAAGCTCCGGATATTCGGAACGAACCTTTTCCATGAGCGAGATGCCTATCCTTCTGCGCCTGAATTTTTCTGCAACGATCATCTCACAGCAGTATATTGTGAAACATCCATCGGTAATGCAGCGAATGAATCCTGCATATTCCGAATCAACGAATGCCGAATAGCTTTCGGATACCTTCAAAGCCTTTTTAAAGGATTCTCGCTTTTCACCAAAGAATTTTGTCCAGCCCTCAGCTCTGCAAAGCTCGATTATGCTGTCAAAATCGCGTGCTTCATCGTATTTTAATATCTCTGTCATTTGATATTGACTTCACGATATACTTCGTTTTTTGGAAGAGACCTGTCTTTGGCGCAAAGCTTCACAGCATCCATCTTTGACATTCCTTCAGATATGTAATGCTCAACATGCTCGGTTATCGACATTCCCTGCCAGAAAGCGTCAGAAAGCGCCTCAAGCTCATTTGCGCCTTCTACCACGAGTACATACTCGCCACGCGGTTCATGCTCACTGTAGAGACTTACAGCGTCCGACAGAGTGGTTCGTATGATCTCTTCATTAAGCTTTGTCAGTTCGCGGCAAAGTGAGATCCTGCGATCTCCGAATATTTCAAAAAGATCGGACAGCGTTGCTCTGAGCTTATGAGGAGCTTCGTAAAATATCAGCGTGCGGTCATCGGTTTTAAGAGTCTTCAACCGCTTCATGCGTTCACCCTTGTTGGTCGTCAGAAAGCCTTCGAAGGCAAACTTTGCGGTAAATAATCCAGACAATGTTAATGCAGTCATGGCAGCGCACGGTCCCGGAACTGCTGTTACTGGAATATTACGTTCGGCGCACAGTTTAACTATATCTTCACCCGGATCACTTATACCGGGCATTCCTGCATCTGTGACAAGTGCGCAGGATTCGCCGGCTTCTATGCGTGCGCATATGATCTCTCCGCGTTCGCGTTTATTGTGTTCATAGTAGCTCACCATTGGCTGCTTTATTCCGAAAAGTGCCAGAAGCTTTGCGGAATTTCGAGTATCCTCCGCAGCGATAAAATCAACTCCGGCGAGAACCTTTTTTGCACGCTCGGAAAGATCTGACAAATTGCCGATAGGAGTTGTGACAAGGTAGAGAGTTCCGCCTCGAATGCGGTTCTTTTCTTCGCCCTCATCGGCATAGAGACGATCAGGGTCTTTTGTAATGCTCATTGAAATCTCCGTTCTCATATATATAAGACAGCTCGGATGTGTATTCGCAGACAGCTTTATTTTGTGTGTACATGATCAGCGGCGGTGTCAGAAACATTCCGGTAGAAGCGAATTTTTTTGCTTCGCACAGAACAAGGCAGGGTGGAAGATTTGATCTTGAATGTACGAAGGTCATTCTCTTCGGTTCGAGATCAAAGCTCGTCATAGCCGTTATAAGCTCTGTCAGCCTGTCCGGTCTCCATACGACATAAAAAAGTCCGCCATGCTTTAAAAGACGCGATGCGCAGGCACAGAAATCGAATATTCCGCCCATCACTTCGTGTCTTGCGATATATTTCCGTTCGCTCTCGTTGCGTTTACCGCTCGTTTTCATATAAGGCGGATTTGAGGTTACTATGTCATATCGACAGTTAAACTCAGTCGAAAGCTCACGAATATCCGAATTTACTGCGAAAAGCCGCTCCGAAAAACCATTTTGCCCGGCATTGCGGATTATTATGTCCGCGAAGTCGGGCTGGATCTCTATTGCATCTATAAAGGCGGATTTGTTTTTTGACAGCATTAAAAGTGGAATTATACCTGTTCCGCTGCCGAGATCGGCTGTATGTGCTTTCGGCTGCCTTCTTACATATGCCGAAAGCAGATAAGCATCGCTGCCGAAGGTCAGACCATCGCTTTTCTGAATCAGCGAAAGCCCTTCATTTATTTGTGTCAGAGTCTCATCGTTCATTGCTTTTGGTCAATTAGCCATGTCGAGCATAGACGGATCTGGGATTATGACCTTTTTGATGTCTGCACCGACTGCTCTGAGCTTGCCGACTATATCGTCATATCCGCGCTCGATATAGTGAATATCCTCGATCTCTGTGCGTCCGTTTGCGGCGAGACCAGCTATTATCATTGCAACACCGGCTCTCAGATCGACAGCCTTGACCGGTGCGGGAGAAAGCTCTTTACCGCCCTCGATGATCGCCGTAGTTCCGTCTACATTTATATTCGCACCCATCCTTCGAAGCTCCTCGACATATCTGAAGCGATTGTCGAACACACCTTCGGTAAGGCAGGATACACCTTTTGCAAGGCAAAGCAGAACGCCTATTTGCGGATTCATATCTGTCGGAAAGCCGGGATATGGCAGAGTTTTTATATTTATGCGTCTGAGATCTCCGATGTAATTTACATCGATAGAATCATCATTTTCGATTATTTCAACGCCCATTTCCTCAAGCTTTGCGGAGATGGATTCAAGGTGCTTTGGAATCACATTGGCTATCCTCAAGCTTCCATGAGTAGCGGCTGCCGCACACATATACGTACCGGCTTCTATCATATCCGGTATTATTGCATATGTGCTACCGTAAAGCTTATCCACGCCCTTTATTTTAATAACATCGGTTCCTGCGCCCGAGATCTTTGCACCGCAGGAGTTGAGAAAGTTTGCGAGGTCAACGACATGAGGTTCTCTTGCCGCATTTTCTATCACGGTCATTCCCTTGGCTTTTGCGGCAGCTATCATTACGTTTATCGTGCCGCCGACCGTCACAGTATCAAAATATATAGAAGCTCCGCGGAGTGAATCGGCTTTTGCATCTATATACCCGCCTTCGACACTGACATTCGCGCCAAGTGCTTTAAAGCCCTTTATATGCTGATCTATCGGTCTTACTCCGAAATTGCAGCCGCCGGGAAGTCCCACATATGCGCTGTTCCAGCGTCCGAGTTCGGCTCCCACAAGATAATACGATCCGCGCATACGGCGAACCAATTCATATGGGGAGAGTCCGCCCCTTGCCGGATGGGAATCTATCTCGACAGTATTTCGTCCGAGCATCCTAACACGGCAGCCCATTGCCGCCAGAATATCAAGTGAAAGCGATACATCGCTTATTCCCGGTACATTTTCGATTATACATTTATCATCGATAAGCAGCGTTGCGAGAAGTATCGGAACAGCTGCGTTTTTGGCTCCGCTGACCTCCACCGTACCTCGCAGAGGTCTGCCGCCGTTTATGATTATTTTTTCCATATATTACCTGTTGCCGCCAAATGTGCGCGGCTCAATATCATAATAAGCTGTAAGCATAGTTATCCAATAAATATTATAACATCATTCTGCTAAGAATGGAAGAGGTTTAACAATTTTTTTACAATTTAAAATGTAATTTTTTTCACATAGCTCACTCAGGATGAATAGTATTCGGTGCTTCTTGCGGCATTATAGACTATTGTTTGACCGTTTGAATGATCGATCTCCCATGCGGGAATGAAGTAAAGCGCGGTCTTATCCGGATTCATATAGGTCGAATAGCAGGATGACATCGAGTCTACATCTGGAAACTCATTATCCTCCTGCTTTGAGGATATATTCTTGTAATTTGTGAATAGTATGCTCACCTGATCATATAGGTCATAATCATAATTCGCGCCTAAATTTTCAAAATACCATCTGCCGGTCGCTGCGATAAGCTGCTCTCCCTCGAATATGCAGATTACACGATGACGAAACACCTCGGTATCTGACAGCCTTTGTGAAACTATCAGATATGAAGCTCCGCGCTTTGTATCAATATATCCGCCTTCTATATATACTGCAAGCTCGGATTCATCCTGCTCCGAAACTCCCAGAAATGCGACAGTCAGCTTTGACAGCGCGGCGAGTCTGGTTTTGCTCATGGGCGAGAGTTCTTCGGAGCTTTCATCGAAATCATCTGCTGTAATGTCATTATATGCCATTTCGGACTGATTGCCACTTATCCAGTAGGAAAAGCTGAAATCATTTGTAAATTCGACATTTTTGTATATGCCATCGGTCTGTTCGGTCGATATGCGTGTCGAGCCATCCGGCATTGAGAATATTCGCAGGTCACTTTGCTCTACCCCGGTAAGCTTTGAGGCTGTCGCGGCATAATAGGTCTCGTCACCGGGATAGATGCTTTCGTATATGTCGGCGGCAAAGCGTTTTTGCGGGATGCCGTCAAGGTCTATATTTTGTCCGCGCTCAGAGAGTATCTCGGCTGCATTTCGCAGCTCCGATTCGCTCAGGTAGTTTTTTGTGATATTTTGAACCGATATATTGTATATCAAAAAAACATTTGCGGCGACAAGGATCATTATGAGCAGGTTTTTTACCGATGCCCAGTTCATTCGTTGTTATTCAGCGTGTAGGGCATATCGCATTCCACATTTTTGCAGCGAGTGAAATCCGAAGTACCCGGAGTGTTTTCGACCTTATTTCCGTGTACGGATACTGTCTCAACGTTGTCGAGCGCAATAGGCGCAGCATGGCAATCCTTGAAGAGATTGTCGGCTATTTCGATTCGACCGTGGAAATATCTGCCTTCTTCGGCGCGCTTGCGCGGGAGAACGTCTATTACAGCCTTAGCCCATTTTCCGTATCGGCAGTCATCAAAGGTGTTGTTGCAGATGAGAACATCCTTTGTAGAACCGGCTTCGAACCAGTAATTTCCATCCGATTCAAACAAAATCGAACCGCCGGATGTATTGAAATAGTTGTTTCTGATGATTGTCTTTTTGCTCGAAGCTAAGAGCATTCCTCTTGCACGGTTGAAGGAAACGTGGTTATTTGAAAATTCAACTTCCGGATTCCAGGTGATATTTTCACAGTCATCTCCGACTTCTGCATTTACAGGACGATCGAGGGTGAGGATCGTTGTGCTTGAATTGAGTATTTCTATATCCTTGACCTCATATGTTTCCTTGGGGAGGAGCGAATCCGCAGTGACGATATTGACTTTATCGCCAATATCGTAAATATCTATTCCGGTAGTTTCATAGTGCATATATTTTACGAATATCTTGTTCGAATCGACCTTGATTATACGTGTATATATACCGTGAACGTTGAGTGCGTCATCGAGCTGTCCGGAGAATTTCGAGTTTGTTATTGAGATTTTACCCTTGCAGTTTACGAAATGAGTTGCATCTGCATTGAGAGAGAAATGCTTTCCGGGCTTGCATTCGGTCTTCATGTGATCGATAAAGATGTTTTCGGATTTTTGAGCTATTACACCCATGCCTGTTCCGCTGTATGCAGTGTAATTTTCTATAGAAATGTTTGAGCTTCTGTTTATTAATATATTTGCGGCAAAACGTATTCTTCCGTTAAAGACAAGCCAGTTGCCGAGTAATGGTTTGTATCCCGGTGTTTTGAAAAGAACAGTATACACATTATTATCTTTATTTAATATCTGAGCTGTCCAATTCGGGCGAAGCCAGTTATCTCCGACATCGTTGCGGAGCTTTACACAGTTTGCATCGGTCTCGATGAACGAGCGATATACGAATGTGTCATTTTCTTTATCTATGAAACAAGGCTTTCCGCAAGGATCATTTGTAGTCAGTATTGACTGAGGAGGAGTTATTTTCAGAATGCAGCTGTCATCGTCAAAAACCTCTACTACTTCACCATCCATAGTTCTGATTTCGGTACTTGAAAGAGATAGGTTCTTGAGTGTGATGTTTTCACATCTGTCGATGATGATCGGATTTATAGTTCCGTTCATCACAAATTCACTGCCGTTTGCATCGATCGTGAAGTTTTTCATTTCCTTCAAAAGGAATGCGGTGCGTTTCAGTCCGTTTACACCGTGATTTGACGTGCAGTATACACCTTCGAAAGCTGTATCCGGGTATATATCATAGATTCCGTTGTCAAATTCAAGCAGAGTCTCACCATTGGCTGCGCAGTATTCGAGCGCACGTCTTATGTTATAAGCGTGGTCGGGAGTTGTGTTAAATTTTGAATAGTTCATTTTGATTTGTCCTTTCGGTATTAAAATTATTTATAAATGATTACATTTTGTGTCACTTTTTCGTTGTCGTATAACAGTCTCATAGAAATATGAGCTGCGTCAGTCAGTTTTCCTGTGGTTTTGAGCTTTCTCAGAATATACTCACTTGTCGGAACCAATGTAGTCTCACCGTTCGGCTTGCAGCTTAAGGCGGTTAGCTCAAAGCTGAATATTGTGGTTTGAGTAAAGACTGCCTTAACTGAGATCTCTTCGGATAAACGAATATTATTGTAGGTATAAAAATATTCGAATACTAACATACCGTTATTGTTGTAAACGTTTCCGAGACAAAGCTTGGCTTCATTTCCTATAAGATCGGGCGAGATCTCATATAGACTTGTCATAAGATAATCAACTGCCGCAAGCTTGTCGAACAGACTGTATCCGTCATCTACCGAATATCCCAAAAGCTGTGAGAGCTCTATTCCTGAGGTCTGATCGAATGCACGGTAATCGATACAGCCGGTCTTAAGACGTATTCGGCTGTGTGAATCATAATAGCTCATGCCATCGCTGTCGTATGGATTGGTCTTCAATTTATCGGGATTATATCCGAAGAGCTTTAAAAGTATATCAGTTTCTTCTTCATCGGGCATTGCCGCATATTCGATTGAAATATCTTCACAGAGCAGCTCATTGAATATTACAGGCTCGGAGCTTTGCAGCTCATCTGTCGAAAATTCAAATGGCTGTGTCGTGATCTTTGACGAAGCATCACTGAGCTTCGAAATATGGAAATCCGAGGCAACAGCTTCAGCATTGCGCTTGAATATAAAGTATCTTCCGTTCGAATCTGTGGCTATGGCGGTAAATCTGTGGGCTGCGACATCATTTTCCGGAATGATTATCATTTCTCTTATATACGCGCCGCTTTCGTTTTCGGATTTTGAAAATATCGCCGTGTCGCTTTCTGATATTGCGAGCCTTCCGGAAGAGTAGGCATATATCAGTTGATAAAGCGTAGGCTCATGCCAGCGAAGATACACATATTCGGAGCTGTTCAATGCACTTGAGTAGATCAACTTTCCTTCGTCAGCATTCATTTCTTCACAGGTCGAGCTGCTTCCGAAAAGCTCGATTATGCAGGGAGCTACAAGCTCATATAGCGATTCGGTCGAGCTGCGGTCGGCTATCGTACACAACGGCTCACCGTTTGTCAGGCGATAGCCTATTATTTCGGGGATCAATCGGCTTTTATCAAGTCCGTCCGAACGCTGACCGCTTTGTACGCTCCAGAGCTTGTCAAATACTTTTTTTTCATCATTTTTTGTCATAGCCTGATATATATGTGTTCCGCCGATATATACGACGACTAATATTACAAGGCTTATGACAAGCATAGCGAGAATTATCGTTTTTATGGCTTCAGCTGTCTGACTGTTTTTGTTTTCCATAAGCTTTGATATGCTTTCTTAAGCAAGGGTTTCCTTTCCATTCCTTCTCGTTTTTTGCTGAGTCGGCAAGTCAATCAACTGTTTTCAGCTTGGTTTCTATCGGCAGTCTGAGTATAACGGTCGTGCCATTTCCGAGCTTACTGTCCATGGTGATGGTTCCTCCGTGTGCTTCGGTTATCTCGCGTGCTATAGCAAGTCCCAGACCTGTTCCGCCTGTCTCCGAGGTGCGCGATTTTTCAACGCGGTAAAAGCGTTCGAAAAGGTGCGGAAGATCCTCTTCAGGTATGCCGATACCGTTGTCCCTTACCGATATTTCTATCATATCTCCGTCAACCTTTGCGATCACATCAATATTTCCTCCATCCGGAGTATATTTTATCGCATTTGAAAGCACATTGATTATGACCTGTTCTATACGTTCGCGGTCGGCAGTTATCACAGGCAGCGGTCTTTGCGGAAGGTAGCTAAGCGAATGGGAATGTGCCGCCGCATCGACCTGCATTACCTCGCATATATGCTTTAATGCCGCATCAGGGTCATAGCTTTGGATATGCCATTGAGTTCTCTTGTTGTCAAGACGCGAGAGAACGAGCAGATCGGATACTATTCGAGTCATTCTGTCGCATTCATCAACAGCCATGTGCAAAAAGAATTCTGCCATGTCCGGTGCGATATTTTGATCGTTCAGGATAGTTTCGCACGCACCCTTTATGCTTGTGAGTGGAGTGCGCATTTCATGGGAAACGTTTGCCACGAATTCACGCCTTGACCTGTCAAGCTCATAGCGTCCGGTCTCATCGTGTATTACGGCAAGTATTCCATCGTGCTGTGAATTATTTGCGGTGTAATGGAATTTTGCGAAGCTGACATCAAGTACCTTTCCATCGAACATAACATCGCTGGCGTTATATCCGTCGGTAGGATTATTTTCGCTCTGTCTATCGACATATTTTACATCAAAATCAGCGCGATAGTCTATGCCGAGCAGGGAAACGAGCTTCGAAAAGTTGAAATCGCTGTCATAGCTTGCACCGAAAAGATCTGTAAAGCTTTGATTTACGTGCATTACATTTCCGTCATCGGTGAAAGCGATAACTCCGTCACGGAGATATGTGAAGAGCGTTTCAAGCTTTTGATGCTCACCGGATATTTCTTCGAGCGTGCTTTTCAACGTGGTTTTCATGTAATTGAAGGTATTGGCGAGAGTACCGATCTCATCGCTTGAATGAACATCTATCTTACTTGAAAATTCACCCTTTGCGATGAGCTTTGCGCTGGCTGTAAGACTCTGGATCGGTGATGTGATGGCTCTTGATAGGAAGAATGCGAGCAGGATCGCAAATATTAGTCCGAACATCAATGCCTGAATGATTATCGCGAAAAGTCTCCATGTGAACTGCTGCATCTCATCCATCGAATCGCGTATATATATGATGCAGCTTCTTCCGTTATTTTCGAGTCTCAGAGCGTAATCTGCAAAATCCGAGCCTATCGGCTGAGTATTTAGCTCTTCGCCCTTTATTGCCGCAATTAGATTTGCGGTCTTTTTCAGCGCATTCCCGCGCTGATCGTCCGAGCCCTCAAGATATTCTCCATCGTTATCGAGAATGTAGAAATCGCGGTAGTCATCTATGCCAAGGACTGCGCTGTATGAATTTAGAATATTAAATTGCTCGGAGGCATAGTTATCACTTGACAGTGCCGCAGTCAATTCGCCTGCAAGCTGACCTGACGGAGATAGACTTTTGTCCATCGTAGTGGTGAACTGATCCATGTAGAAAATATTGACGCTGTTTATGAGTATCGTTCCTATCACGCACATTACGGTCAGCATAAATATCACGAGTATCAGAACGATTTTAAAATATAAGCTTTTATACATTGTATTGATTTAAATTATCATGCAAAAAAGCGGATCGTGCATTGCTTATTTGACATAATATCCCATTCCGCGCTTTGTGAAAAGATATTCCGGCTTTGAAGCATCATGCTCAAGCTTTGAACGGAGACGGCTAATAGTCACATCAACGCTTGATGTGTCACCGTAAAAGCCTTCATAACCCCATACCGCTTCGAGCAGCTCCTCGCGAGAACATATTTTACCGGGATTCGATGCCATGTAAGAGAGAAGCTCATATTCTTTTTTGGTCAGATCAAGATCTTCACCATCGCGCTTTACCTGATATTTTGTCTTGTCTATTTCAAGTCCACGTATTGAGATCTTATTATCCGGGTCATCTGCCGGAGATTTTATGACTTCATTCGATGAACGGCGTATGTTTGCCTTTATACGCGCCAAAAGCTCGTTCATTGGGAATGGCTTTGTCACATAATCATCCGCACCTATGTCAAGTCCCATGATCTTATCGACCTCTTCGACTCTTGCCGTTGCAATGATTATGGGAGTATCCAACTTTTCGCGTATCCTTCTGCAGACCTCAAAGCCGTCCATCTTTGGAAGCATAAGATCTAGCAGGATAAGGTCATATCCGCCAGTCAAGGCTTTTTTAAGTCCTTCTTCACCATCACAGGCTACATCGTAGCCGTAGCCTGCCTGCATTAAATTGTAAGCGAGAAGCATCGCGATGTTTTTTTCATCCTCAACGACTAATACACGCTTTTTTTTGATTTCTTCTGCCATATTTTTTCCTTTCGTTGATCGGAGCTATTTGGTCGGAACGTTGTTTATCTCATATCCCGCGGCATTTATGGTTCTTACGTCGCAGACCTCGTTATTTGCCGAAATAAATTCAAGTATTGCAGTCAATATTTCGATAGCGTATTTATTTTCGGTGATTCGGATAACGACCGATTCATTTTCCCATATGCCCTCGATAATGCTGTCGATCTTATCCGATACTGTTTTTCCGATCGGCTCTATATCCCAGTCCCATATAACATATCCGGCATTGTTTAAAATGCTTTCGGTCGCTCGGTTTATGCCGGATGTCTTAGAGCCCTCGGGCGCACGCCATATAATTGATTTTTGCCTTACATAGCCGTAGAGCAGCTCATTTTCGGCTTCAATATCGCTTAAAATATCATCATTATTCGGTACGGTATGGCTCATGGTATGAAGTCCAAGAGCATGACCGTGAGCCGCTATCTTAGAAAGCAACTCAGGAGATCCTTTTATATTGTCACCGATCAAAAAAAATGTAGCCTTATATCCGAATCGATCGAGCAGTTCCAATATCCCATCGGTATATTCTCCCGGTGAATCCTCTATAGTCAGATATATCGTTCTTTCAGAGAGCTGTGGAGCAGGTTCATCTGTATCCGAAGCCTGCGATGTGCTTTGAGATGGTGCGGTAGTTTGAGGTGTTGAGGTCGTTACCGGTTCAGTGGTTTCAGGTGTGTAAAAGCCGGGATAATTTGAATATACGAGCATTACAAATGTCTCACTTGCTTCATTTCCGCGCACACGCAGTGCGACCTCTCCTGTAACAGGGCTTGTAAGCGTTTCAAATCTGAGACCGAGACGCTTGCAAAGCTCTTCAGCCGGAACATAGCGTTCATCATGAAATTCATATGTCGGGATGTATATTTGCTCACCTTCTTGATTGAGGGCAAATCCGCTCGAAGTGTCAAACGACAAAAATTTTTTGCCGTTTGCATATTCGATTATAAAGGTCTTCTGTTTTTGATTGACACGTATCTCATAGCCTTCTATTTGTGAAAATATCGATGCCGGGATATAATATATTCCGCGCACCTTTTCTATCGGCAGTTTTTCCTCTTGATTCCAGGGCTTATCGTTGCAGTATAACAGAGGATTCGATGACACACCTTCTACGTTTGTACGAACTGCTATAACTATGCTTATCGCTATGAACAGGCAGACAAATACCGATATGAGTTTGCATTTCTTCACGTCAATGCCTCCACCCATGCCACTGCGAGGTCTACGACCATTCCGTAGCTGCGTTCTCCGGCAGTTTGTCCCTGCGCTTTCAGATAAGCATCGTTCATAGCCGAGCTTACGGTAGCAGCGACGTTGTTTTGGTATTTTTTGTAAAATTCGTTGTAGGATCGCATTTCGTATACTGCACGAAGATCGAGAGATGAGTATACCCGGGCAAAAAGCTCATAGTCCGCACTGTAAAGCGCAGAGTTGAGATATTCATACATATTCATGTATGCGCTGTAGCGTATATAATGATCATCCGATTCGAGACAGACGAGAAATGCCATAAAATTGGCTTCATTTTCCGGCAGTATTCCGCGCTGATGAGCTAGTTCATGTGCTGCGGTGAATGGAAGGTTATAATCCGGAAAGTTGATATTCAGATTAGCTTCGCCGGTATAATAGGTATACATACCCGACATATGTGTATATGTCATAGCGTCTGAGAGTGCGACCTGCTTTATTCTTGAGTATAGCTTCGGTACAAAATCATATTTTTCGGATATTTTATCGTATGCTTCGAGCAATTTATCGTTCATCTCGCTCACCGAATATGGCATCACCGAGCTTCCTCCAAATTCGAAGGTTATATAGTCAAGCTCTTCATTCATTCTGTCACGCATATATAAAGCTGTCTTTTCAAGCTCATCTGTACTTACCGGAGCTTGAACGAGTCCGAGCTTGTCTGCGAGAGTAGAGCCGTTGTATGCTATTGAAGTCGTTACAACGAACGCTGAATACATCCATGCGGCAAAGCCGGCGAGTGAGATCAAAAATCTCCATGCGGAGGTCTGAGAACTCTTTGCTTTTTTTAAGCATATCACTATAGCCGCAACAACCCAAACCGGTATCATGACTATTATACATTCCGCAAGTGAGAAGGGTATAAAATTGGTTATCGCAGCGTGAAGTCCGCGTGCAAATGCACCGATATATCTGTTGAACCAATCCGAAAAGTCGGTCGAAACTTCGCTCACTATCTGTAAAGCTCCGCACACTACTGCCAATGCGAACATAACGAGAGCCGGGATCGGAAAATATTTTTTTATGAATCGTTTCAGCTTCATTTTTTTAATATGACCATAACTTTTTAAAAAGTTTCCTTTCTGATCCGTATTTGAGCATGAACAGAAAAATCAATCTGAGGATATGTTTTCCGATATTTTATTTTGTTCGCTGCCGATGCACCTTAGAAAATCATTTGGCAGCTCCGCATATAATTCGAGGGCTTTTTCGTTGAATAATATTTTTAAGCCGCGGCAATGGAGTGCAGGACGGTCAAACTGCTTGTCTGTCTCGGTCGGTTTCGTCTCAGAGGTTCCGTAGAGCCAGTCTCCTGCTATCGGACATCCGATATATGCAAGATGTACTCGTATCTGATGAGTTCTTCCGGTTATCGGTTCGGCTCTTATTAGTGAGTGATCACCGAATCTTAGCTCTGTGTAATATTTTGTGACAGCCTGCTTTGATGACAGAGCATTTTCATAGCAGACCTCACGGGTCATTATTGATTCTCCCACTCTACGGATCGGCTTATTTATTATGCCGGATGGCTGTGAAGGTGATCCGTTTACTATTGCAAGATAGGTCTTTTGTATTTTTCCATTTTGCATGAGGTCTCCGAGCTCGAATGCGGCTTTTGAAGTTTTTGCAATAAGCACTATGCCTGATGTGCCGCGGTCGAGACGGTTGACTGCGCGGAAGATGAATGGCTCACCGCGCTTTTCGAATATATATGCGAGTCCGTTTGCGAGTGTATCGTTGAAATGACCGTGAGACGGATGGGTAGGTATCCCGGCAGGTTTATTGACTGCAAGCATATTGTCGTCTTCGTAGATTATTTCGAGCGGCATTTTTGTCGGTATGAGCATTGGATTTGTATTTTCATCGTTTAGCTGAAGGGATAATACATCTCCGCTTTTTAATATATACCTGACAGTAGCGTGCTCACCGTTTATCAGTATTCCGCGCTCAAGGTTTTTCAGCCGTTTTATCTGATTAGTTGAAAAATTGTTGTTTATCAGCCAGTCCCTTAATATCCTGCCTTCATATGAGGATGTGATGGTTATATCCATAGTCTTTCCTCACGCTCGATGTTTTATGATCTTTTGTCCCAGAAAAACCGAGATAAGGTATCCTGCGGCTGTATAAACTATCGCGGTAAGGTAAGGTGTTATCAGATATGTGAGTTCGCTCGAATTTATCGGAGCACCGTATTCAATAAGCATAGATATTGTGTCTGTTGCATTCGATATGAGCAGAGTGCAGAAGATTATAATACTTGTTATGACCGTACAGCGGCTTAGATGAGAGCCGAACGAAAAGACTTCGAGATTGCGGTCACTGCATGGCTTTTTCACGATATTTATCGAAGCTGCGATGACCAACAAATATCGCAGAGCCTCGAATATTGAATTTATGAGCATAGGAATTACATATACTGCACTTACTGCCTGTGTTCCGTAAAATCCGAGATCTACCATCGAAGCCGTGAAATAGACTGCCGGTATCGACAAAAAGCATATTAAAGCCGAAGCCTTCGCGCTCTTTTTGAGCGCGAAGGAATAAGAAAGTACAACTGATGATATGAACAGGCTCAGGATGTTTATTATCTCCTTCGCATAGTTCAATATTTGTGAAAGACGTTCTGGATATGCAACGTCATTGCCTGTTATAACACCGAGTGAGCCGAGGATCGCAGTATTGCACACTGGGATAACTATCGCTGATATGACAGCTGCTGCCGTGAGCTTGTTTTCGAGTTTCATTCCCATAAAAGTGTTGCAAAATAGTCATCGACGGTTTCGGCTCTGCGTATGAGCTTGACACTTCCGTCTTCACAGTAGAGAAGCTCGGCAGATCTGAGCTTTCCGTTGTAATTGTAGCCCATTGAGAAGCCGTGTGCGCCCGAATCATGTATTACGAGAAGATCGCCGATCTCGATTTTGGGGAGTGCGCGGTCGATTGCGAATTTATCGTTGTTTTCGCAAAGACCTCCGGTTACATCGTATATGTGATCGAGCGGTGAGTTTTCCTTTCCCATGACCGTTATATGGTGATATGCGCCGTACATTGCCGGGCGCATGAGGTTTGCGGCGCAGGCATCCACACCGATGTATTCCTTATATATATGCTTTTCGTGTATTACACGTGTTACGAGATGACCGTTTGGCGCGAGCATCCAGCGACCGAGCTCTGTAAAGAGTGAAACATCGCAAAGTCCTGCCGGTACAAGGACTTCCTCATATACCTTGCGGACTCCCTCGCCTATTGCGGCAATATCGGGTTCTTTAGCTTCTGGAAGATAGGGAACGCCAACTCCGCCCGAAAGGTTGATAAACGAAAGTGAGATACCTGTCTCTTCCTTGACTCTGACAGCAAATTCAAAAAGCTCCTTTGCAAGAGTCGGATAATATTCGTTATCTGTGTTATTACTTGAAAGAAATGCGTGTATTCCGAAGCGTTTTGCGCCCTTGCTTTTGAGTATCTTATAGGCGTTTATGATCTGTTCCGGAGTCATGCCGTATTTTGCATCGCTCGGAGAGCCCATTATACGTGTGCTGATCCTGAAATCTCCTCCGGGATTGTAGCGGCAGCAGATCGTTTCGGGTATGCTTCCGGTGACCTTTTCGAGAAATTCGATGTGTGTTATATCATCAAGATTTATTATTGCGTCGAGTTCACGCGCCTTTATGAAATCCTCGGCGGGGGTGTCGTTCGATGAGAACATTATTTCATTTCCGTGAAATCCGGACTTGTCCGACATTATAAGCTCAGTGAGGGAGGAGCAGTCAACTCCGCAGCCCTCTTCCTTTAATATCTTTAAAAGGCAGGGAGTGGGGGTTGCTTTTACTGCAAAATATTCGCGGAAGCCTTTATTCCAACTGAAAGCCGCATTGAGCGCACGTGCGCGAAGGCGTATGCCGTGTTCATCGTAAATATGGAACGGAGTTTTGTACTCACGGGTGATCTCTTCAAGTCTGTCTTTCGAAATAAATGGGTTTTTCATGGATATTTCTCCTTTAAATATATGCAAAAAAATACTTTCTGCAACAATTATATCACAGGTTTTATAAAATGTCAAGGTAACTTTGCGCAACAAAAGTAAAATCTTTTGTTTTTTGCGAAAAATACGGTGAAATATTCATTATTTAGCTGATTGATCTATTGACAAAAAATCGACTGTGTGGTATAATATTCTCAATGGTCGATTAGATAAAATAAGTTTTTAAATATAAGAGCTTATTATGCCAACGCTTTCAAAAAAGTTAGAAAGGAATTTTTTGCATTTTTATTAAATGCAAAGGTGAATGGTCAAAAATGGAATTTAACCGTAAATTTGAAGATGTTACGACTGAATTTGATTCGCAGGATGCCAATGAGAATAAGCTGATGGCGGTATTGTCATATCTTTCGTGGCTTGTCATTATACCTCTGGTCGCTTCAAAGTCACCGTTTGCACGTTTTCATGCGAATCAGGGACTTGTCCTTGCAATATGTGAGGTCGTTTGGGGAGTACTTCTCAAGATAGTATCGAGAGTGCTGTTTATCATTTTTGGAATATTCCATTTGGGAATTTTGGCATCTCTCATAGTCACGGTCTTAAGGCTCGTTGATCTTGCGTTTTTTATCTTTAGCATTATTGGTATCGTTGATGCGGTATCGGGCAGAGCAAGAAAATTCCCGATAATCGGTTCTTTTTCGATAATAAAGTGATGTTTACAGCCGACAGATATTTGGATCTGTCGGCTGCTTTTTGCAGAAAAAGTTTCCACAGAATTGTTAAAAATATCTTGCGGTGATGTTTTTACCAAATCCGAAAAAATTCTTTTGTATAATTTTCAAAAAGCTATTGACATTTCGAACATTTTACATTATAATATTCTCAGAGATTATCTCGGAAAGGAATTTTTACCATGAAATTTTCAACAAAATTTGTTGCGGCTTCACGTGAATACGCGACATTCGAAAAATTGGTTTCGGCTCCGATATTCAGACGAGAGTTTGAGCTCGGAAAAGCGAAATCGGCTCAGATAACGATATGCGGACTTGGAATTTACGAGCTTTTTATAAACGGTCAGAGGATCACACGCGGACTTCTTTCTCCGTATCTCTATAATCCGGACGATATTCTTTATTATGACTGCTATGATCTTGCACCTTATCTCAACGAGGGAAAAAATGTGATCGGTATATGGCTCGGAAATGGCATGAACGATTCCTTCGGCGGTCAGGTATGGGAATTTGAGAAGGCAAGATGGAGAAGTGCGCCGAAGGTTGCATTTTGCTTAGAGGCTGAGCTTGAAAACGGCGAAAAGGTCGAATTTGATTCAAGTGCAGATCTCAAGTGTACCGAATCTCCGATCTACTGCGATGACATTCGCATAGGTGAATTTTACGATGCGACCAAAGAAGTCGGTGATTGGACAAATGTAGGTTATGATGCCAGCGCATGGCGCGATACGATTCCTGCTGAGACTCCGCGTGGAGAATGCCGTCTCTGCGATGTTGATCCTATACTTCCGACAAGAGAGATAGTACCCGTTTCCGTAAAGCCCGGAAAAATATCTCTTGATTTTGGTGGGACTCACGGTCTTTTGAAGCCTCTTCCGGACGAGATCAACAATGGATTCCCCGAAGGTGAGGAAATTCGAGAGGGATTTATATATGATTTCGGTGTCAATGCCGCAGGTCTTTGCAGACTCCATATAAAGAATGCTAAGCCCGGTCAGAAGATAATTATGCAGTTCGGTGAGAAGTTGGCTGAGGATGGCGGTCTTGATCTTCGAGGAATGACATTTCTGCCGCACAGATACAATCATCGTGACATTTATATCTGCAAGGGTGGAGACGAGACGTATATGCCGCGCTTTACATATCACGGCTTCAGATACTGCCTTGTTATTGGTATAGATGAGAGTCAGGCGACCTCAGAGCTTTTAACATATGTAGTTATGAACACTTCGCTTAAGGATCGTTCACACTTCAAGTGCTCGGATGAGATGGTGAATAAGCTGTGGGACGCTGCTATAGTTTCAGACCTTGCAAACTTCTACCATTTCCCGACCGACTGCCCACACCGTGAGAAGAACGGATGGACAGGAGATGCCGCACTTTCGGCAGAGCAGATGGTCATGGCATTGTCTCCCGAACGCAACTGGCGTGAATGGATGCACAATATTGCAAAATCTATGAATGATGAAGGGGCTATACCCGGCATAATACCGACAGGCGGATGGGGATTTGCTTGGGGCAATGGTCCGGCATGGGATGTAGTTCTTGTAAATCTTCCGTATTACGCATGGATATATCGCGGCGATATTACCATCGCAAAGGAAAATGCCACTCCGATACTCAGATATATAAATTATATCACCACCCGCAAGGACGAAAAGGGTCTTATACATATCGGTCTCGGTGACTGGTGTCCTGCTGCACGCAACGGATATGTTGCTGCGCCGCTTGAATTTACCGATACCGTGACCTGCATTGATATATGCACTAAAGCAGCTAAGCTGTTCGGCGCACTCAATATGAAGCCTCAGCAGGCATTTGCCGAGACTGTAAGAGATGAGCTTTATGCGGCTGCAAGAAAGTATCTTATCGATACTGCGACTATGTCGGCATTGGGACGTTGCCAGACGACTCAGGCTATGGCAATATATTATGATATTTTCACGGATGCAGAAAAGCCGTTCGCTTTCGCAAGACTTGTTGAGCTTATTGAAAAGAATGACGGTTCGTTCGACTGCGGAATACTCGGACTTCGCGTTATATTCCATGTCCTTTCGAAATTCGGACGCACTGATCTTGCATACAGAATGATAACCAAGACCGATTTCCCGTCATACGGTTATCAGATCGCACACGGTGCTACATCGATCTGGGAGGATTTCAGACTTGACAGCGACAGCCCCAACTCTCGAAACCATCATTTCTTCTGCGACTATATTTCGTGGTTCATGAAGAATCTTGTCGGTATCAATGTCAATCCCTATGAGAACGATGCGTCTGAGATAAGACTTGCTCCGCGTTTTATAGATGCTCTTGACAGCGCATCGGGTGATTATGATTCTGTTAGTGGAAAGGTCAGCGCAGAGTGGGTACGCGAGGGTGAGGATATACTCTATACCTTTGACATTCCGAGTGGAGTAAAAGCTGAGATCGTTCTTGAGACCGGTTTCAAGTTTGACGATGGTCTGACATATAAGCATATTTCCGGAAAGCAGACTATGCGCATAATTATTGATTCTAAGCGCGACACTAAGACTAAGCGCGAATGATCAAAGGCTGAAAACATCAAAAATCTTAATTAGAAAATTTTGATGATCAAAGCGAAAGCCGTTCCATACCCGATAGGGCATGGAACGGCTTTTAGATATTTTAAAACGTACTTAGCTTTGGTGGGCATTATTGTTCGGGTTGTTTTTCAATGATCTTTATGTTGAGCGGGTCTATGCCAGCCTGCTCCCAGACTATCTCTTTTATCTGTGAGAGCTCATTCGGCAAAAGTCCGTCGGAGCGCACTATGACACTGGCTGTTCCTTCGGATATGACTGCCACGCATTCTTCAAAGCCCTTGGACTTTATAAGAGTTTCGATATTGGCTTCTGTCTGTATCTCCGAGGCTATTCGGCTGATGTCGGAATTTGCCTGTTCTATAGATACATCATCGGTTGAAGATGACACAACGCTTTGTAGGACTGCGATAGCTTGATCGCGTACCTGCTGTCTTGAGAGCTGTGCTGAGGCGAAGTAATCCTCATCGTATCCGTTTTCGTCAATAGTTCCGAGAAGTTCTCCGTCGTTGATTGTAGGAGCTGAGTTTCCAAACAGCACAAAGTTTAGTATCACTGCCGTACCGATAAGCAGTACAGAGCTTATGATGACTATGTTTTTTGCACCGAGCTGTTTGAAAAAATCACCTGCTTTTTTGAATTTTCGAGTTTGTTTTTCTTCATTGCTGACTAAGCCGAATTCGTTGTCGTTCATTGTGGTTTCATCCATAAGATCATATCTCCTTTGCTATCATTATGATAAAATATATGCGTGTGAAAATTGAAATATTACCGGCTTCTGCCTATTATACTGACGGAATCTGAGGGCAACCCAAAAAGAGAACATAAAAGTCGTGTCAGCTTCAACTGTACAGCAGGGGTATCGCCATTTTCACATACTACGGCTATTCCATTGATATTCTCATCTTTGTCAAGTGTAACGATCACGGAAACTTCCGATACCCCATCGATCTGTTCGCAGAATGAACAGAGCTTATGCTCAATATTGCTTTCGCTGAATTTTTCGGTGTCTGTACCGAACAGCATGAGTGCGATTCCTATCAGCAGAGCTGCGATTATGAACCAAAGACTTTTCTTCTCTTGCAGATATATCAGGAGCTTACCGACGGGAAATCTTTCTTCACTCAATATATACGACCTCACATTCGATTGCATAATTTGTTTTTACAAAATCTACAATGTCGGAGCGTATCAATCCGAAATGCTTTTTTAATTCGATGAATCCGCAGCTTTCGTAGATCTCTACCGAGATCTCGTCACGATTTATTGAGAATTTATCGGCTATCGAATCCCTTATGTGCATTGCTATAAGAGAGTTTACTCTTGACAATGCTTCGACCGATGAATAATCTAAATCTGATGCTGTGGTATTTACATATTCGGGGATCGCCGTTATGAGATTTTTCAGCGGTGAGAGAAGTATGATCAGTATTGTCAATGCTGTAATATAGCTTAAATATTTTTTTAAGCTGCCCTTGCCGTCCGAGCCCGGAACTATCTCTTCAACGATAGTCGAGGCGGTGGCAGCGGTTATGAGCGAAATTATAAATCCACGCATAATGTCTCCTTATTATTATGCAAGTGCCGCTGTTCCTTTTGCAAATACCGCAAGTGAATATATGAACATAAGCGATGCTATTATACATACAGCAGCTAAAAATCCGAGCAGTCCAGAGATCTCGCCGAGAAGATTCCTTTCGCGGTCGAGTCCAAGTATTGAGGCGGAATTTTCAGCGAATATGACACCGAATCTTGTAAGCAGTACTTGCAGCAATATTGGAAGGGTCAGCAGCAATATTATCACTATACCGCCCCATCCGACTGTGCTTTTTACGAGCGAAAGACTTCCGGCAACTGTGCGCACGGCTTCTGAGGCTATTCCACCTGCAACCGGAACATTTGATGCCGCAAATCTCACCGCACGCATTGAAAGACTGTCTGCTCTTGATGCTATCAAGTTTTGGAAGCTCATTACAGCCGATATTGCAGCCGCAGAGAGTCCGAGTATCCATGAAAGACCGTTTCTGACTATTCTCGATATTCCGTCAAGCTTTAGCGATGAGCCTATTCCGGATGCCATTGCCAGACCGAAGCATATCTGCAATACCGGCATTAAACAGTTTACAGCTGTTTTTTCGATAAGGTTCAGTCCGAGAATGAGACCGCCTGAGGATACTGCGGCTTCATTTAAATTTCCTCCTGCTGCTGACATAGCGGTCATTACAGGAATGAACGAATCCATGACACCGGACAATATCGAAAGATAGCTTTTCACTTCTTTAAATATTTTTTCTATGCTGTCGAAGCTCGTCAGCATAAGAATGAGTCCGGTAACAAAATCAAAAAGCTTTGATAATGAATTTGAGCTTACGGTATTTTTTAGTGCGCTTATTATTGATGAGATCACTACGATACCGAGCAGCTTTGAAAATATTGTAAGTGCCGGGCTGAGTGCCGCTTTGAAGAGCTTTAATGCGGCTTTTGATAAAAATCCAATATCCGCAGATGATGCGTTGTCTATATCGAAAATATCGTTTGGAAGAAGTTCTTTCACTTGATCTGGAAGACTTTCGAGAATAGAATTTGTGTCGAAATCTTTTGCCGAATAGAGTTCGTCTGCCGATACGGGCAGGATTAATGCACAGGCAAGTGCAAAAAATGCAATTATTCGTTTCATTGCATTATCTCTTTTGCAAGTCCGATAAGCTCTTTTATCAGTGGTATGCAGAGCAGTATAAGCTCGGCTTTTCCGATGAGCTCAAGCTTTGAAGCTATTGCAGATTCTCCTGCGTCACGGCATAGCTCTGACGAAAATTGTATCGCAAGTGTTATTCCGAGTGCTTTTATCAATGTGCCGAGATATTCTTCAAAGTTGGTTCCTGCTATCAGTTTTTTTATTTCTAAAAATATCGGGGAAATTTCAAATGCAGCCCATCCGAACAGCAGTATCGCCGCTGCTATTGCTACTATAGAGGCAAATTCGCTTTTTTGTCCCTTTAGAGCTATGACTGCAATCAATGCACATATCGCCGCTCCACAGTATTTTATCATAAATATAATACCGCTTTCCAAATATGTATTTTAAAATCCGAATATGCTTCTGACGTTTCCGAACAATGTTCCGAGCTTATCTACCAGCATTAGCATCACGATTATTATTCCGGCAAGCGATACCAATACCGCCTGCTCATCACGACCGTATTTTGACAAAAGCTGATACGCTATGCTGACTGTAAAGCCGACTCCTGCCACTTTAAGTATCAGGCTCACATCCATTTTAATGCCCTCGCCCTTTGTGATAGATCATATGCAAAAGGCTTCCTTTCCGCTCCTTTGAGGAGCTTTTTATTTTAAGTGGTATCTCATTATATTTTAAATACTCATACCAAAAGCACGGCAAGCAGAAATCCTGCAAGCATTCCAAAGGTTTTGCAGAGCTTTGAGCGTTTGGCAAGGTCTGCACGCTCGCGGTTCAGAGCATCACCTATCATTTTTTCGTAATATGTGCAGTAGCGGCTTTCTTCATCGGCTGAATTTTTTCCGAGTACATCGAAAAATTTCATAAGCTCATCACTTTCATCATCCGACAGCATTAGTCTTCCGCGGCAGCTCTCAAATCCGTTTCGCAATCCGAGCTCTCGTGCCGCAAGCAAAAATCCGCAGCCGCTTAGCTGTGTGTCTTCATATTCGGCGATGATGTTATCGAGTGGTGTGCGGAAATATTCGATTTGAGCCTTTATATGTGAAATGAGCCGAAGAAATGCTTCAAGCTGCTTTACGCGCAGACGGTACAGCCGTGAAGCTCCGAAGCCTATCAGGCTGCATGAAATAAAGACCATTAGTCCGCCTATGACAGTATACATTTCCATTATCATGGCTTTCTCTCTTTTGCAATTATTTATTTGCTTATGTGGATATACTGCTGTTCTGCATCATTACGGCTTATTTCCTCGAATTTAAAGCACCGCGTTGGTTTTTCTCCGATGCATTCCCTTGATATACCGATATAATATGAAAAAATATCAGAATCGTGGAGAAGACGTATTCCGGGGCGGGAGAGGAGTTCATTTATTTTCCCTGCATGTGCGGAAGCTATCAGAGGAACACCACTGTTTTGTGCCGAAAGTATTGCATTTGCTTCATCTATGTCACCTATCTCATCGCATATGATTACTTCCGGAGAAAGTGTGCGCGTTGCTGTTTCTATAGCTTTTGCGCGTGGGTATCCGCAGAGCAGATCGCAGATCGAATCCTTAAAAAGCTCGGGAATATACAGCTCACCGCGTGTATCAATAAGTGTGACACGTTTATTATATTCGGATGACAGCTTTGACGCAAGATCGCGCAGTAATGTGGTCTTTCCGACGCCGGGTCTTGAGTAGATGAGCATTGAGCAGATGCGTTCATTTAATCCAAAACGTGTTATCAGATATTCGCTTATTCCGCGTATGCTGTGCGGTATCCTTATGTTCAGCGAGGATATGGAATTTACCTTTCCGTCAATATATCTTCCGGACACTCCTATGCGTATGCCGTTCAAAAACTCTATGTAGCCTTCGTTTATGCTGCTTCCGTGTGCATATACCGAGCCACCGCAGAATTTTGATATGCAGCTGTTCATTTCTAAGGGCGATGCTCTGAAGGAAAGCGGAATATTGATTCCTGAGACGGTTAGTGAAGCCGGGCGCATAAGTCTTATGCGAAGCTCGTTAATATCATCCGAACGAATATTTTTAAGGTCGCTTATTTCTTCACATAGCCTGTCCGGGAGACAGATCATTAGACCTTCCGGGAGAATTTTTGTCATCTTGTCACATCCTTTTTTGAAAGTGATAAATATATATGCACTATCTGCCGGAATGATTCCGAATGGATAAAAAAGCAGACAGCGTTATCAGCTGTCTGCAAGATGTACTTATTTGAAGAAGGGCTTGGTTCGATTATCTGCTTGAAGCGAATAAGAGCCTCTGTATTCGATGGTGTTTGCTATAATAAATAGTGCGATCAGCTTGTGACTTGGATTTGAGTGGTAAAGCGTTCGGTTTTCACCGTTTATTTCAAGCTCTATCTTACTCACAAACCGTAGTCTTTGAAGATCATTTATCACATAAGGTATTTTTTCGTCAGCTATCTCGCATTCTCTTGCAAGTAACGAGGCTTCAAAAATATATCCTTTATTTTTGCTGTAAAGATATGTTATAGCAGACATTGTGGCTTTGTCGGAAAGAGCTGCAAATATCTCCATAAGAGCTTCTTTGTTTTTCATAAAATTTCCGAAGCCTTCATCAGATTCCGGAAATACCGAGAAGAATGGTTCTTTTCCGTTTGATATTAATGTGAAGCCGTAATCGTTTAGAATATATGATTCATCGTTATGGTTAGCCAATTCTTCGGGGTCATATTTTTGTTCGTTATCAAATAGAGGATCGAAGAATACTCCGCGCTCGATCTGCCAGCCAATATCTCGCGCCAATTTAAATCTGTCCTCAGAGTCTGAATTCATCATGAGCCGCATTATCCTGTTTGAAATATCAGACATAGATACTTCATCATTTCCAAAAAGTTCATCGAGTGAGACTCCGAGCTGTTTTGACAGAGGTATCAAAAGCGAGCTGTCAGGATATGTGTCACTTGTTTCCCATTTGGATACCGCCTGCGCTGAAACACCTAATGATGCTGCAAGCTGTTCTTGAGTAAGCTTTTTTGCAAGTCTAAATCTCTTTATGTTTTGTGATATAAGCATATCATTTCCCTCCGATCAGTTTAGAAAGACCGCTTATATTATAGTTGTATGTTTCTTTTCCGCACATTCTTTCGTATGCCAGAGTTGCCACAGACATTATAAGTCCGTCACCGTAGCATTCGTATATCTTGGCTTCGCCTTCCAAAAGGTGCGCTGTCATATAGCGGCATTCTCCGACATTACAAAATTCGTTTAGGACAGATGTGATTTTTTCTTCGGGTATACCTGTATTTGCGGAGATATAGTCTGCCGTAAAGGTTTTTGAGCATTTTTCGGAATTTATGAAATATATGACCGAGAGAACATCATTATCCGCTAAAAATTTGAAGAATCTGACTATTTTTTCCTGCTTTTCTGCATCACTCAGCCAGATAAAATCTGATTCATTTCGCAGTAACATGACGGCGATATTTACATCACTTGAATTTGCGGTGAAATCGAAAAAGTCACAAGTGGATATTTTTGAGCGGTAAGCTGTTTGCCGACCGGTCGGAATGGCGAGATCATCGATGCTTGCAGTTGTGGTTTTTTCGTATAGATTTGGGATTATCGCGTTCACGATCTTGAATGCTTTTAAAACTGCTTCGCGGCGTGTGCTGTCTTTAAATGCAGAGTTTATGAAATCATTTACGGTATGATCTTTTTCTTTTGACACTCCGAGGAGCGAGTCGGTACTGACCTCATAATATTCGGAGAGTGCTATAAGCATTGAAAGATCGGGCTCGGATGCTCCGCATTCCCATTTTGAAACGGTTTTGTTTGAGATCGAAAGGCTGTTTGCGACATCTTCCTGCGTTACGCCCTTTGACATTCTGAGTTCGGACAGTCTTTCTGCAATTTTATATTCTGACATGGTATTCACCTCAAAAAATTTTTAGCTCCGGAGTTTGTATATATTATACACTAAATCTCAAAGAGAGTCAATAGACGGATATTTTATTATTTCTCCGATTCGGAGATTTTTTATTTACAGATCAATTGTCAAAAGAAAAAAGCATTTGCATATGATACGCAAATGCTTGATTTTTATTTATTATCTTCTGTGATCTTCTGTGATTCTTCGCTTTCGTTTTTTTGCAATGTTTGCGGTGATCTTGCGTAGGCATATGTTCTTGTGAGCACGAAAAGCGACATTGCAAGCTCTACCGCACAAATAAGGTAGTTATCACTTTCGCCTATGAGAAGTTTATCTGCCATGAGCATCGACGGAATATTTGCGGTTATCGCAAGTATCGGTGCTATTGAACCGGCGGCGAAGAATAGGCTTCCGTTCGATGTTCCGATAATAAATCTTGATTCGGCGAGAAGATATATCATAAGACCGAGCATTGAAAGCATATGGAAGACTTTAGCCGGACTGGTTATCAGTATGGTCTGATCGAAATATGCTTCGAGAAGCACCAATGCGAGCCAGATCGTTGGAAAATATGATGTGACTGCAAGTGCCGGTGATGGCTTCAGCTCATTCTTTATCAGTGCGAGAAAATAAATTATTGCCGGTATCGAAGCGATCATTTTAAGTACCGTAAATTTATCCGCGGGCTGTCCCGCAGCTACTATATTGTATAATGATAGAAGTGTTGTAGCCGCGATCAAAAATGCAGTGACGCAAGAAGCGAAGGCGGTTGCGCTCGTGAGCTTCGGAGCGACCGGTATTTGATACTCCTTTGCTTTTATCAGTCCTATCAACATAGGTATCAGACAAAGAAGAAATGTGATGATATGTGTGATTGTCGGTATCGGTGAGCTTTTGTAGATTCCGTAATCGGTGTCGAGATAGAGCAGAGTCATTGTGATCCTCATTGCAGCTGATATTAGCGAAGCGGCTGCTGTAATGAAGAAGAGACTCATGAGATCATTTTTTTTGTTCATTTGCTTCTCCAAAAATAAAAATGCTTTTTTACTAATTATTATAGACTGAATATATGAACGTGATGTGAAAAAAAAAACGAGATAATGAGAATTTGCGATACCGGATAAATCATTGTACAAAATGTACAAAATATATTTGAATATCAGCGTGAATATCTACATATATTTTGACGATAAATTTTTCGAAAACTATTGCAATTTTCGAGATTTTGGTGTATAATATAGTAGTTGACGTGCGATCTATGGTGAAAGGTTGCAGCGATGCCCACTGCCGGGTATCCGCCGGGAATTTTCACCGGAGTATGTCCGATATTTAACCGGGCGTTGTCAATCAAAATGCTGTAATGGCAGATCTGAGTTTTGCGTATTCCGTATTTCTTACTTTTGAGGTACGGTTTTAAATAGCAAAGTGAAGAAACACCCGACATAGTGTTTTGAACAAACCGCCCTCCATACTGAAATTAAGGAGGCAAAAACAATGGCAGTCAAGGAGAAAATCAGAATCCGTCTCAAGAGTTATGATCATACACTTATCGATCAGGCAGCTCAGAAGATCGTTGAAACCGCAAAGCGCAATGATGCAGCTGTTTCCGGTCCTATTCCGCTCCCGACCGAAAGAGAGATCGTTACTATACTTCGTGCAGTACACAAGTATAAGGATAGCCGCGAACAGTTCGAACTCAGAACTCATAAGCGTCTCATCGATGTGATCAAGCCGTCTCAGAAGACAGTCGAAGCTCTTATGAGTCTCGAACTTCCCGCAGGCGTCGAGATCGAGATCAAGCTCTAATCGCTCTGAAGCCTTTGCCGCAAGGCTCTAAAGAAACGGCAAACCAAGGTCATGTTGGCGATTATCCTTGAGATTAAAGGACAAATCCAAGTCGTCAACCAATAATCATGGAAGGAACAAAAAATGAAAAAAGGCATTATCGGAAAGAAAATCGGTATGACCCAGATCTTTGATGAGATCGGAAATGTCATCCCGGTAACGGTGATTGAGGCGGGTCCCTGCGTCGTCACCCAGAAGAAGACTACTGAGAATGATGGCTATGAAGCTGTTCAGCTCGGATTCGGCGGCGTGAAGGAAAAGCACCTCACCAAGGCTGAGATTGGTCACTTCAAGAAAGCAAACGTTGAGAACAAGAAGCATCTCAAGGAATTTCGCCTTGAGGGTGCAGCAGCCATGAATGTCGGCGACACGATTACCGCCGATACCTTCGCCGCAGGCGAGAAGGTCGATATAACCGGTACATCCAAGGGTCACGGATATTCTGGCGCTGTTAAGAGATGGGGTCATCACATTCTTCGCATGACTCATGGTACCGGTCCTATCCACCGTCAGGTCGGTTCCATGGGCGCGAACTCCACTCCGTCCAGAGTCTTCAAGAACAAGAAGATGGCAGGTCAGTTCGGTAACGTAAAGTCCACCGTACTCAACCTCGAAGTAGTCAAAGTAGACGCGGAAAAGAATCTTATCGCTGTTAAGGGTGCCGTTCCTGGCTCTCGCGGCAATATCGTATTTCTCCGCGATTCCGTAAAAGCATAAGCGAAGGGAGGAAATCACTATGCCTAACATGAAGGTTATGGATATGACCGGCAAGGAAGTCGGTGAAATCAGCCTGTCTGACGCTGTATTCGGCGCAGAGGTAAACGGTGCGGTTCTCCATATCGCTGTTAAGTCTTACCTCGCAAATCAGAGACAGGGTACTCAGTCCACAAAGACTCGTACCGAGGTTTCCGGCGGCGGAAAGAAGCCCTGGAAGCAGAAGGGTACCGGT